>JAUVPY010000340.1 GCA_030598425.1 Anaerolineae bacterium | reverse complement strand
CGAGAAAGGCCAACTGGAGCACGAGCTCCATATGGCCCGCGAGGTGCAGGCCAGTTTCTTACCGCGAGAGACGCCGCAGGTCCCCGGCTGGGAGTTCGTCGCACGATGGCGGCCGGCGCGTGAGGTGGCCGGCGATTACTACGATTTCATCCCGGGAGACGAGAGAGAGCTCGGCCTGGTCATCGCCGACGCGGCCGGAAAGGGTATGCCAGCCGCCCTGTTCATGGTCCTTACGCGCAGCATCGTCCGTGCCAGCGTGGATCGCGCGTCCTCACCCGCGAACGGTGTCACCCACGCGAACCGGTTGCTTTGTGCCGACGCCTCCGAAGGGATGTTTGTTACACTGTTTTATGCTCTGCTTAATCCGGCGACCGGTGAGA
Organism: Anaerolineae bacterium; assembly: GCA_030598425.1. Classification (GTDB taxonomy): domain Bacteria; phylum Chloroflexota; class Anaerolineae; order 4572-78; family NAK82; genus JAUVPY01. The sequence continues at coordinate 3,835 of JAUVPY010000340.1, read as the reverse complement.
TCACCTACGTCAACGCTGGACACAATCCGCCGTTGCTATGTCGGGCCGACCATGAGCAGTTGACACAACTGGGGCCCACGGGAATGGTGCTGGGCGTGATGGCAGACGCGCCGTTTGAGCAAGGCACAGTACATCTCCAGCCCGGAGACTTCATCGTGCTGTACACCGATGGGGTGCCGGATGCGACTGACGCACAGGAGCGTGGATTCGGAATGGACCGTCTGCAGCGTGTCATCCTTGATCATCGACGCGCGCCTGCGGCGGATATTGTGGCCGCGTTGGAGCAGGCAATAGACGATTTTGCTGGCCCGGGCGACCCATTCGACGATATTGCTATTGTATTGGCCAAGCGGTCATAAGCGAAAGATGAAATGAACGAACAAATCCGGAATTTAAGTCAGGCCTTGCTGGCAGCCATGGACACCTACGCCGAACGGACGTGTTTCCGAGTCAAGCGGGGCAGCCGCCATCAAGACATCTCCTACCGGCAATTTCAAAGGCTCACCTTCCGTCTGGCCAGCTTCTTCCGCCGCTATGGTTTGACCAAGGGGGAGCGGGTGGCCATTATTGCCGACAATTGCCTGGAGTGGATGGTGGCCTACGTGGCATGTTTGCTGTCAGGCGGGATCGCGGTACCGTTACCCACCTCGCTGGCGTCCGACATGCTTTGCTTCATTACGCAAGACTCGGGCGCTCGACTGGCGGTGGTGCACGACGAGCGGCAGAGCCGCATCCTCGAAAGCATCGTCGAGGAGTTGCCCGACCTGGACACCGTTTTGGCCATAAACAAGGACGAAGAGTCACTGCTGGGAGCATTTCCTGTGGCCGAGGTTCTGACTAATGAGGTTACGTCCGAAGAAAGGGAGGCCATCCGGGTATGTGCTGAAAGCATCGATCCTCAGGCGGTGGCCTCCATTCACTACGCAACCGGCAAAACGGACAGACCCAGAGGTGCTGTCTTTGACCACGCCCAGCGTCTGAGAGGGATGCGACACCTGGCTGAGTGGTTTACGTTAAACGAGGATGACCTGGCCTTCACTTTTGCGCCCTGGAGCTACACGCCTAGCCTGGATGCTTCCCTTCACTACTTTTTATCGGGGGTGACCAACGTGGTGGCAGAAAGCCGCCAGGCAACGTACGACAACTTGCAGCAGACCAGCCCCACGTTGGGTCTGGTGACTCCCTACACTCTGGAGGGAGTCTACCACCTGATCATAGACAAAATCAGCCAATTGCCCGAGTCCAGCCGCGAAGCGTTCCATTGGGCCCTGGCCACGAGCCGAGAATACCATGACGCAGGTCTAACCGCCTCTCAAGAGCTTCGCGAGCAGTATGCTCGTGCCGACATGACCTTTTTCAGCCAGATCAGAGGCTGGATGGGTGGGCGATTGCGCTGTCTGTATTCGGTCGGCGCTCCCTTGTCCCAGGAGTTGGCCCAGTTTCTTGAGGCCATTGGCCTGCTGGCCCTCGATAGCTACAACGTCATCGAGGCTGGTGGATTTCCGACCACAAACCGACCCGACAAGCGGCGGGCGAACTCGTGTGGTCAAGTTGCAACGGGCTTCCAGATTCGCATCGCCGAGGATGGCGAGGTACTGGTGCGGGGCGAAACGGTCATGCGTGAGTACTGGAGGCGGCCTGAAGAAACTCAGCAGATGATCGACTCCGACGGTTGGCTACATACTGGCGACCTGGGGCGTTTTGACCGGAACGGCTATCTGTATCTGACAGGCCGTAAACGGTCCCTGATCGTGCTGTCCACAGGCCGCAAGGTCGTGCCCACCACCATCGAAAACGCCCTGGTCGCGAGCCCTTTCATCGATCAAGCGATGGTCTTTGGCAATGGCCAGTTGCATATCTCGGCCCTGATCGTGCCCAATCTGGAGGCGGTGGCCGCCCACTTGCGGGAGAACGAAGACGGCGATGCCGATCTGGCCACTCCCACCACCTCCCCCAAGGTGAGGAAATTGCTGGACAAGGTGGTGGTGGAGGTTAACGGCCAGCTAGCCCGCTGGGAGTGGATCAGGGGATACTCGATACTCGATCAACCCCTGATCGAGTTAACCGACGAAATGGCCGCGGCGACGGAAATCGACCGCCAGGCGAACGCCGAGCAGTATGCCGAGCAGATCGAGGCTATGTACCCTACGCCCGTCCGACTGGCGGAAAAAGCTGTTACCCAGGTTCAGATCGAGCCGGAGCAACTGCGCGAGTTGTTGGAAAAGCAGGACATCCTCGACGCCTGGATGGAAGATGCCGGCATCGGGTTCCTATTTGACCTGGCCCGTGCCAAGCGGATTGATGGACCGTCAATGGTCAGTATCTGCGACGCAGCCGTGGCCATCGCCCAGATGCAGAGCGAGGAGAAGCCTCTCTCGACGGCTTTGATTGTCGGCGACCCGGCCCACATCGCCCGCATTCTGCCCTACAGCGAGATTCAATTACAGCGCCACGATCACATTCGCCGCATGCGCCAGGTAGTGATCGCCCTGGCCAAGATGGTGGATGGGTTGGTGCTGGGCTATGGAGTGGACAACCACGGTTACGTCCGGGGCATTCACAAGCTGGAAGTGGGGCTGGACGAAGCAGGCAGTTTCCTGCTGGGACCTCGGTTTCGTCACCATGCGGCCATCTCCCGCGAATGTAACGCTGTGGTCTTTTTTGTGCCGCCTGGGGGACGGCAAGTGCGCGTGTTTGCCGACGGACAACTGGTGGGTCGCTATGCCAACGGCAGTTGGTCGCCAGAGAGCATACCCCGCATTGACGAGGCCGTGGCCCGGCTGGCTGAACAGAAAAACTATGACCTGCCTCTGTTGCAGCAGGTATTGCGCTGCGCCTTCCACATGTCTGAGCAAAATCTGGGAGCTATTTTCGTTCTGGGTGACGCCGACGCCATTTTGGAACGTTCTGATCCACCGGTGATCAGTTCTTTCGCCACGATTGCCGACGCGGATATAGAGCACCTGTCTGAGCAGGAGTTAGTTAACTTCGCCAAGCAGGATGGGGCCACCGTCATAGACGCTCAGGGTAGGTTTAGAGGCTGCATGGTCTTATTACGACCGGCGGCCGGCACCCAGGCTGAGATTGGGCTGGGCAAAGGAGCGCGGCACAGTAGCGCCGCTAAAATGAGCGCCGAAGGGCAGTGCCTGGCTATCACCGTATCGCAGGATGGTCCCATCACCGTGTATGACTGTGGCCAGCAGGTACTGTCGTTGTAATAGAGAACGCCCTACTCGTTTAGTCACGTCCATTGTCCGATGACTCATACCAGACCCATCAATAGTCACGCTCATCGCCGCCCTCCTCTGGGCCATTTGGTTTCTGATCGTCGGTTTCAGACTCTACAAACTAGGCCAACAAGTCACCTCCAGTTCAAGTAGAAGCCGCAAATTTCGCAATCACACCATTGCGGCAAACCGGCTGAAATTCGGGATAACCCAGCTTGTCCATTGTTTTTGACACGGGGTTGTGGTATACTTGATCATAGACCCCCTGCTGATTTGTTCCAAAGACGGAGCACCTGCGATGATGATGTCTCAAGCCACACATCACAACCCAATCGGCTTCTTACGACGCATCTGTATATCCCCTCTACTCGATACGATCCTCCGGCTCCGCCGCCTGGCCCACCGGCCGGGACGGGCAGGACAGGTCTCGCTGCCCACCGACGCCTGCCCAGCAGGTGCTTGCACCTAACCGAATGGCTGAACGAGAGCCTGACCCCCAAGCTGACGCTGGTATGCGCCTTGGCCGGGTTCGGTACACCTCAATCGAAGCGCGTGAATGGAGCAACAAAAATGCTAAGACCAACGTTAGTCACATGGATACTGATCAT
>JAUVPY010000096.1 GCA_030598425.1 Anaerolineae bacterium | reverse complement strand
GAGCAAGCCACAGATGACGGCCAGCACTGGATGCACTTCGCCAACCGCGCCAGAGCTGGCGGCAAATAGAATTGCCCCTGCCACCGGGCGGATGGCGGTGTTGATGACATCGTTGGCCGTATCAACAGCGGGAACCTTGTCCACCGTCATCTCGACAAGCAACAGAATCGCCAGTACGCCGATAACCCACCAACTGGTCAACACATCCCACGGCTCATTTAGCTGGATGAGATCAGTGAAGCGCGCCGTCAGGGCCACGACAAGCAATGGCAGATAGGCGTTTAGCCCAGCCGCGGAGGCTAGACCGAAGGCCGAGAATACACTGGTATATGCGTCCATTTGTCAATCTTGGTAGTCGGAGCACTTACGCCAAACGCCGCAAGCGTCCAGCGTCCCTCAAACAGGCGATCCAAACCTGGATAGGGCTGATCGCCCCCATAAATGTGATAAACGGCGGTCGGCTCAATAGCCGACCGCCGTTTATCAGCCACAACCTTACGGGGTAGTGAGATCAGTGGATGACTCTTGCGCGGCCAACTGCCCCATCAAATTGCCGGCCACCAGGTAGGACCAGAACTGAGTAAAGATGACGCCAATGACACACAAAATCACTCCGAACGAGGCAATCAAGCCGGCCACCCATACCAGGAGTATGACGATAATGTAGTTTCCGACGTTGGCCCTGATGATTTCGAAAATATCGCCAAACCGGAAGCCGGCCATGAACTCCCCGACTTCAGCGTAGAGGACCATGATTGCCGGGCTAACGGCAGCTATCACGAGACCCCACAGAACCATCACGAAGGTAAAGCAGACCGCAATGATGCCAAACGCATTGGCCGCGTCATCACTGACTTCAGCCAGGGCTGCTACGCCAACACCCTGAAGACAAGCGACCACGATGATGGGGATTGCCCAAACTAGAAAGATTAAGAATATCCACAGACCATCAACGAAGTACTTGCCAAATTCATCCCATTCGGGCAGCGGCAACGTCTGCCCGTCGCGCACATTGCGGATAATCTGGATCAGATAGCCTATGGCAGCAAAGTTGACAATTGGAATGGCACCCACCACACCGCCGATGAGAATCTTCTTGATCCAATCCTCATCCTTGAACATGTACGAGAACGAAGAACCTACGTCCATGAAAGAACCTCCTCACTCATTTAGAATATCATTGTGGCAATGGCCGCCTCAAGGCGACACGCCCATTATACCAGAGGTTGGCAGAGTTGACAATAGGTCTGTAAAAGCCACAAAATGTGATACCTACTGGTATACATTAAATACGCAGTTAGCGCCCATAGAGTTGCAGCAATACCTCAAAGATGCCTAATCTCACTGTTCGTGGTAGTATTACTGAGCCGAACATGAAAGACTGAACAGATCTGACTCTCACACGAGGCAACCACAGTCGTTTAGGGGGCTAAAGCTAGATCCTCGCCATAGGAGTTGGCTATGAACTTGTGGCACGAATTGGAACCAGGAACCAATCCACCCCACCTCATCTACGTGATCGTGGAGATCCCCAAGGGGTCACGCAACAAATACGAGTATAGCAAGGAACTAGGTGTAATCAAGTTGGACCGGGTCCTTTTCTCTTCTCTCTACTACCCCGGCGATTACGGACTCATTCCCCGCAGTTTTTACGAGGACGGCGACCCCCTGGACGTGCTGGTGATGAATAACGAGCCAACCTTTCCCGGCTGTGTCATCGAGGCGCGGCCCTTAGGTATCTTCAAAATGCTCGATCGGGACCTGCCCGATGATAAAATATTGGCCGTGCCCGCCAGTGACCCCCTTTTCAACGATTACCGAAGTATCGATGACATCCCCCAACACTTCTTGCGAGAGGCAGCGCATTTCTTTGAGGTTTACAAAGACTTGGAAGGAGTGCGCACCAAACCTATTGGCTGGGAAGGGTTGGACGCAGCCAACACGCAGATTGAGCACGCAATGAAACTGTATCAGGAGAAGTTTGGCCGGGGGCGGCGGATTTAGGAGGGGTCAAAGCACTCTGGGGTAGGACAGCTATACGAGGTCCCAATCGTCCACAGCGTGCCGCTGCACAACCAACCGCTCGCCTCCGTCGAGCAAGTCCAGTTCGGTTGCACCAAGATCCCACCACAAGACGCGACCCTCAAAGGTCGGGCCGTCGCGCAGGATCAAGCGGATCGGGTGATCTTCGGTTTGTGCCGTATACAGCGCCACTGAGAGTAGTTTGCGCCACTTTTCGCGGCGCCAGGTTAGTTCATCGACCGGTACAGCGTAGTAATCAGCCAGCTTCTGTAGGTCTTCTTCGCTTTCCCCCACGCGCCGGTAACGTTGCTCGATTTCACGCAGGGTACGTCCGGGGACACCAGTGGCTTCCTCAACGGTCCAAAAATCGGGTCCGCCTTTTATCGCCCGCAAATATCGCACAAAGTCCCCCAAGCTCATTGGTCAGCCCCCTTCTTGCGATAGTAGGCAATGGCCAATTTATTGACGGTAGTCTCCTCTCCGTCTGACTGGCGTAGAGTAATGGAGTACGGGCTGAAGCCAAGGATCTGTCCCTCGAGCTGCTTACGGTCGAAAAGAGTGACGTGCAAGATATCGCCCGCTTGTTGCGCCGTCGCGAGGTACTTCAACTCGAACTCGTCCACCCCCTCCGGCAAGTAGGCGCGATGCCGGTCGAAGGGCTGTTTGACACGAGGCGGCTGTTCCTGACGAAGACGTTCCTGAAGTTGGCTCAACATCTCACTGGCCTCTTTGGTCGTCAATTCCTCCAGGGTTTTGCCAGCTTGGGCTTCGAGCGTCGCCCGGTCTACATCGGGGAATCGTTCCGCCAGGTGGAGCAGGTGTTCGATCTGGGTGGGGCGGGCTGGCACCGGCGGGCGGGCCGGTTTCGCTTCCTTTTGGGGACGAGGTTCGCGCGGCGGCTTGGTTTTGGCAGGTGCTCTTTGGGCACGAGGTTTTGGATCTGAGACGGGCTTGATGTCCCAGGTGTCCACGATGAGGGCACGGGCAAGCTGGCGCAAATGCGCCTGGGAAATGGGATTTTCACCGGCTTCGTATTGATGGATGGTGGAGGCAGGCACTCCTGATTTGGCGGCCAGGTCGCGCACCTTCATTTTCTTGCGCCGTCGAATTTCCCATAGATTGTCCGACATGGTTCACCCTTTCTAAGAATTAGCGTAACTACTCAGGTGCAACGCACTTTTAGCCCGTTTTGAAGCCAGAGCCAGTGGAGTAGGTCGCTGTACTCACGTAAGCCAAGTGCGTTGCACCTGAGTCTATGCCCAACCCAATGGCCCAGGTCCACTTCGCCTTCCTTCACCCCCGGCATTGAGGAGATGATGAACAACTTGATTATAGCACAGAGTAGAAGGGAAATACAACCTCCAACCACTCCTTGCTACTAATTGCAATTCGCGTTTGTTTGCGGTATAGTTGCGACAGGGTGCGTTCGGGATTCACCCAAGCCGGAGAGTGCATTGCCTCTCTGAGAGATGACTACATCCCCACTCGTGGCAGGTATTCCCTTGCCCATTTGTGTCGGAGAACATACGATGAGTGATATACGACGTGTGATTCTGATCATTATCGACAGCGTGGGCTGCGGCAATGCACCCGATGCGGGGGCGTTCGGTGACCAAGGTTCCAACACTCTGGCCAACACAGCACGAGCAGTGGGCGGGCTGAGGCTGCCAAACCTGGGCCAGTTGGGACTGGGCAACATCACGTCGGTTGAAGGGGTGCCACCGGTAGATGAGCCCTTGGGTGGCTATGGCCGTCTTACAGAGATCTCAGGCGGAAAAGACACTACCACGGGGCACTGGGAGCTGATGGGAGTACCTCTCGACAAGCCTTTTCCCACCTATCCTGACGGCTTCCCAGACGACCTGATCGCTGAGTTTGAGCGACGCATTGGAAGCGGGACGCTGGGCAATTACCCAGCGTCGGGCACTGTGATTATTCAGGAATTGGGTGCGGAGCATATGCTCTCCGGGAAGCCCATCGTTTACACAAGCGCCGATAGCGTCTTTCAGATAGCGGCCCACGAAGAGGTCATCCCCGTGGACGAGCTATATCGCTGTTGCCGGATTGCCCGCGAACTGCTCACTGGCGAACACGCGGTGGGACGCGTCATCGCCCGCCCATTTGTGGGCGAGCCGGGCGATTTCACTCGTACCGAGCGCCGCAAGGACTTCTCACTGTCCCCTACCAAGGACACCCTCCTGGACGTACTAAAGGCCGATGGCAAAGAAGTGATAGGGGTGGGCAAGATCGAAGATATCTTCGCCCACCGTGGTTTAACCCAGAGCAATCACACGCTCAACAACATGGCTGGCGTCGACGCCATTCTGGAGTTTGCGACCGCCGATGCCGACGGGCTGATCTTTGCCAACCTGGTAGACTTTGATATGCTGTACGGTCATCGCAACAATCCGCGTGGCTATGCCGACGCCTTAGAGGAGTTCGATGTACGCCTGCCTGAGATCCAAGCGGCCTTGCGCAACAGTGACGTGCTGATGATTACGGCCGACCATGGCAACGACCCTACGACTCCGAGCACCGACCACTCACGGGAGCGAGTTCCCCTCTTAATTTTCGGTTCTCAGGTTCGCCGGCGAACTAATCTGGGAACCCGTGACAGTTTCGCAGACGTGGCGGCTTCCATCGCCGATTTGCTGGATGTCGATTGGGACGGGGCTGGAGAGAGTTTTGCTCAGGCGTTCATCGCGTACTAACCCAGACCCTAAGGGTCTGGGGATTATGATTGACAGATAGCTACAGATAAACTATACTCTTGTTACATTTTGCACAGGAGGAGCTCAACGATGCTGTCGACCACAACATCCCGCTTACGAACTTCTCACTTGGCACGACTAATAGGCATTATCCTGTTCGCTGCCTTTACCGCATTGGCCGCTCGCGTCACCCTTCCCCTGCCGTTTACGCCGGTGCCGATCACACTTCAGGTGATGGCAGTGCTTCTGTCCGGACTGGTGCTGGGGCCCAGAGCGGGAGCCGCCAGCCAACTCGTCTACCTGGCCACGATTGCCGCTGGACTGCCCCTGGATGCCAGAGGGCTGGGTACGGCCGCCCTCACCGGGCCGACCGCTGGCTACTTGATCGGCTTTGTCCCAGCCGCATTTGTCACCGGCTGGCTGGCTGAAAGACTGCCAGCCACGAGGATAAGTCGGTTTCTGGCAGCATTGGCTGGCGTGGCGGTAATCTATGCTGCGGGAGTTGCCTGGCTGGCACCAGCCGTGGGCGGTCTAAGCACAGCCTGGACGTTAGGTGTGGCCCCCTTCATCCTGATTGATCTGGGCAAAGCCCTGGTCGCCGCCGCCGTCGCCGAGAGCGGACGATTGCTAATGGGCCAATAATCTCCCCAACAGACGAGGAACCTTCGATGAATCAGCTTGAATTGATGCAAGAACTCTCTATCAAGAACAATACCAAAATCGTGTTGCTGGTGCTGGACGGAGTGGGTGGCGCCCCGATGGAGCCGGGCGGCCCCACTGAGTTGGAAGCGGGCCGCACGCCCAATCTAGACGCCTTAGCGGCCCGCTCGTCATGTGGTATGAGCATCGCCGTGGCGCCTGGAATTACCCCTGGCAGCGGCCCGGGACACCTTTCGCTCTTTGGCTACGACCCGCTGCAATACGAAATCGGGCGTGGCGTGCTGGAGGCGCTGGGCATCGGCTTCGACCTTCAGCCGGCAGACGTGGCAGCACGGGGCAATTTCTGTACCGTGGATGCCAACGGCCTTATCACGGACCGACGAGCCGGGCGCATCCCGACCGAGGAAGGGGCCACACGGGTAGAGTTGCTGCGAAGCATCCAGTTGCCTGGTGTGCAAACCTTCGTCGAGCCGGTGAAGGAATACCGGTTTGTACTCGTGCTGCGTGGCGAAGGGCTGGCGGGAGACATTCACGATACCGACCCTCAACAGACGGGTGTCGCACCGCTCCCGGCCGTCGCTCATAGCCAGCCCGCCGAGCAGACCGCGGAATTAGCCAACCGGTGGATCACCGAAGCAACGCACATGCTGGCCGATCACCCGCCGGCCAACATGCTTACGTTGCGCGGCTTTGCCGTCGATCCCAATCTGCCCAAGTTTCCCGATATCCACAAATTACGGTCCGCAGCCGTGGCTGTCTACCCAATGTACAAGGGTGTGTCGCGGCTGGTAGGGATGGAAGTTCTGCCCGTCGACGGAGACGCGCCTGCCGACGAGTTTGAGACGGTGCGCCAGAACTGGGAAAAGTATGATTTCTTTTTCGTGCACATCAAGAAGACGGATAGCGCCGGTGAGGATGGCGATTTCGAGGGGAAAGTCCACGTCATCGAAACCGTGGACGAAGCCTTGCCCGACTTGCTCGACCTTGAGCCTGACGTGCTGGTCGTTACCGGCGACCACTCAACCCCGGCGCTGCTAAAGAGCCATAGCTGGCACGCGCTGCCTATTATGCTATCAGCACGCACCGGGCGCCGGGACCTGGTCACCGAGTTTGGAGAGACGGCCTGCCTGGGGGGCAGCCTGGGACGCATTCGCCACGTAGACATTATGCCACTCGCTTTGGCCCACGCCTCGCGCCTGGCCAAATTCGGGGCGTAGTCCATTACGTAGGGTAGCCGTCAGGTAGAGGGGTTGACAAGAGGGGAGTCAAGTTGTATACTGTTGGCAGGTGGGAGGTTTTGGGCTATGACCAATCTGGCTTCCCCTAATCGAATAGACTTCCTGAGAGCACGCAGGTACCTTTGCGCCTGTGTGCTCTTTTTTTTCGGCGTGTGAACACGCAAACAAATAGAGGCCCACAAGAGGCCAAGTCTAAAAGAAGAGGAGGCAGCTAAATGGACTCGAGTATGATCGGCAAGATAGAAAAAGCGATGCGCTATGCCCAGGAGCCTGATCGCATCCACTTTGACAAGTTCCAAGTAAGCTTTAACGGCGACCACGATGCGCACAACGTTACATATAGCGAGGGCCGATGGACCTGCGACTGCGGCTTCTTTGGTGCACGTGGCGTTTGTAGCCACGTTATGACCCTCGAACGCATCTTGATGGGAATGGTAACACCGGCTGAGGCAGCTCCTATGCCGGCATAGTGCCGGATAGTTAGCGCAGATCATAGAGCGCCACCTGCGCAGGTGGCGCTTTTTTATTCCTACCTCCATAGATGCCCGCTTGCGCGCACAGACCTGTCAGTATAAACTGAACCAGTGAGAAGTATACTCACGCGCAAGCGAATGGATGATATCAAGGCCATCCTGGGAAAGAGAGGAGACTTCTGATGTGTGGACGATTTGTCTTGTATAGAAACTTAGAGGAGATCAAAGAGGCTTTTCGCATTCAACAGGTTCGCTGGGAACCCGAGCCGAGCTACAACATCGCCCCCACCCAAGACGTGGCCGTAGTGGTTCGACGAGAAGAGGGAAACTCCTTGGAGAAGATGCGCTGGGGCCTGATACCTTTCTGGGCAAAGGATCCCAAAATCGGCTCGAGAATGATCAACGCTCGCTCGGAAACACTCAGCGAAAAGCCGAGTTTCAAACGACCCTTCAAAAACCAGCGATGTCTTGTCATCGCCGATGGTTTCTTTGAATGGGCTAAAACTGAGCACGGGAAGGTCCCTACGTTCATCCGGTCAAAGTCGCAACGCCCATTGGGCCTGGCGGGCCTCTACGACGTCTGGAAATCTCCCCAGGGAGAGGCCATTACCTCGTGCACGATTGTTACCACGCGCCCCAATGACCTTATGCAGCCCATCCATGACCGGATGCCACTCATCCTTCCCAGGTCTCAAGAGACGGCCTGGCTGGATCCTGCGACTCCCCACATTGACGAATGGCTATCGGCCTTGGCGCCCTACCCAAACCAGGAAATGGAAGCTTACGAAGTCTCCCGGAGAGTTAACTCGCCTGAGAATAACAGCGTCGAGTGCATCCAGCCGGTTGCCAATTAGAGCGCGGTAGCTCCTTCAGCCCCGCCCGCCGGCCAACCGAACGGCAGCAGGGGAACGCTGGAGCGTGCTCATTGCCCAAATCCCGACCGCCGGACCCAGGGCCAGAAAAGCAAAGGCCCACCCCCAGCCGACCCACCCTACTAACAAGGGTATCAGTCGGATGGT
>JAUVPY010000151.1 GCA_030598425.1 Anaerolineae bacterium | reverse complement strand
TTCACCAAGGGGGGTGCCCGCCCTGGCGACCGGTTGGTTCTCAGCAAGCCCCTGGGCACCGGGACGGTTAGCACCGCTCTCAAGCAGGACATCGCCCAGCCCGACCACGTGGCAGCAATGATCGAGAATATGAAGCACCTCAATCGTTGCGCGGCCGTGGCGGGACAGGTGGTAGGTGTGCGGGCGGCTACCGACATCACCGGCTTTGGCCTTCTGGGTCACGCCACTGAGATGACTCAGGCTGGTGGGGTGCGCTTTCGCTTCTGGATGAGCGATATCCCCCTGCTGCCTGGCGCGACTGACTACGCCGCTGAGTGGATTTTCCCTGGTGGTTCGCACAACAACAAAGCTCACTACGGCCACCTGGTTCAGTTCGACGCAAACATCACGGAGGATCGCCAGATGCTCTTGTGGGATGCGCAGACCTCGGGCGGATTGCTGCTAGCCCTTCCCGCCGAACGGGTAGACGATTTCTTCGCCGAGTGCGTAGACCATGAGCAGACAGCCTGGGTGGTGGGCGAGGTGCTTGAGGGCGAGGGGATCGAAGTTTCGATGTAGCCATGGAGGCAAACGGTGAACACAGAACCGGAACCGACCAATAGGGGTGACCGCACAGCCCTCAAACAGCAATGGTACACCGGCTGCATAGTGGCGCTTTTGCTGGCCACTGCCTTCGTGATCGGCGGCCTGCTGGGCGGTATGGCCGGCGGTGGGCTGGTGCTGTGGGCCACGGATGTTGAGATCAGCTTGTTGGGGACGCCCCCCACGCCGACGGCTACGCCCGCCCCATCCGCCACTCCAACACCTGAGCCTACTCCACTCCCGCCGACACCCACGCCCATTCCTCTTGCTACCGTCACCCCCTCTATCGCCGACATGATCAGCCAAGTAGTACCGGCCGTGGTGACCGTCGTCAACCAGCAGGTCGCCGTGGTTCGCTTCGGCAGCACGGTTGACGCACGCATCCTGGGGTCAGGCATCGTCGTCGACCAGCGGGGGTACATTGTGACCAACTACCACGTGGTCGAGCCCATAAGTCCCGCCGGGGAAGAGACAGGCGAGTTGACGGTCATCCTGACCACAGGTGAGGCGCTGTCAGCCTACCTGGTGGCCAGTGATGAGCAGCAGGACCTGGCCCTCCTGTACGTCGAAAATGGGGACATGCCGGCAGTCAATTGGGGCGACTCCGAGCAGGTCCGGCCGGGAGAATGGGTGGTGGCCATCGGCAGCGCCCTGGGCGACTTCCCTAATTCGGTCACGGTCGGGGTGGTCAGCGGTGTAAACCGGGCGCTGGAATTAGAAGACAACATGGTCATCGAGGGTCTGATCCAAACCGACGCTGCCATCAACAAAGGCAACTCCGGTGGGCCGCTGGTGAATCTGGAGGGTGAGGTGATCGGAATCAACACCTTCATCATCCGCGAGAGTCAGCGCAGCGGCGTGGCCGAGGGCATTGGTTTTGCCATCCCCTCGACTCTGGCCCGCGACCTGGCCGACGAGTGGATCGCAACTGACGCTTCCCTGAACGAGAAGTGATGTAGGGAGTACGGTGCGTCGCACGCGCCACACATATGGAGGAGGTGTAGTATGAAGGTCCGGACGATTTTGGCAACCAAGGGCGCGACTGTGGTTACGATTCGCCCACAGCAGTCTTTGAGAGAGGCGGCCCGCTTATTGGCTGAGCATAACATTGGCGCACGGGTTGCGGTGAATGAAGCAGGTGAGATAGTGGGCATTATCTCGGAACGTGACATTATACGGGCGGCGGCCCGGCTCGACGAGGCTTTGTCGCGGCCCGTCAGCGAGATAATGACCAAAGAGGTCATCGTGGGCCTTCCAAATGACGACTTGATAGCGGTTGCGAATGCGATGACGGAGAAACGATTTCGACACTTGCCGATCGTGGAGCGAAGGGAGATGGTAGGCATTATCTCTATGGGCGACATCGTAAAATGCCAGCGTGACCAATACAAGGGCGAAATTGACACCTTGGAGACGCAGATCATAGCGGATGAGACCTGAGACCCTGAGGTAGTTCTCAGCGATGTATTCCAGCCGCAACACGGCTTCCGGCTTTCAGTCGTAAGTATGGTGTGCGAGGGAGCATCTTATGACTAAGGATATCGTGCAAAGGAGCACCTCATGGCAAACGTAGGTACTGACGCAAACCCGCTTCGGGTGGCTGTCATAGGCGCAGGACCCAGCGGGTTCTATGTGGCCGACCACCTGTTCAGACAGAGAGAGTTCGTCGTGGAGCTAGACCTGTTTGATCGGTTGCCAACTCCGTTTGGGCTGGTGCGCGCCGGGGTTGCTCCCGACCATCAAAAGATCAAGTCTGTCACGAAGGTGTTCGACAGAATTGCATCTCGACCCAATTTTCGCTTCTATGGTAACGTGGAGTTCGGCACACATGTTAACGTGCAAGATCTGAGGGAGCACTACCACCAGATTTGCTACACGACAGGTGCCCAAACAGACCGACGTATGGGCATCCCTGGTGAGGATTTCCAGCGCAGTTATTCGACGACCGAATTTGTCACGTGGTACAACGGCCACCCCGATTGCCGTGATTGCCAATTTGATCTGTCACAGGAACGGGTCGCCGTAGTGGGGGTTGGCAACGTCGCCGTGGATGTAGCCCGCATTTTGTCCAGCACACCAGATGAGTTAGTCAAGACCGATATCGCCGACTACGCTCTGGAGGCTCTAAGTTGCAGCCGTGTCAAAGAAATAACTCTATTAGGGCGGCGCGGGCCAGCCCAAGCGGCCTTCACCACCCCCGAGATCAAGGAGCTGGGCGAGTTGGCGGATGCCGATGTCGTCGTGCTACCGGAAGAAGTTAAGCTGGATGATTTGAGCCGGGCCACGCTCGAGCACAATCCTGACCAGGCTACGATAAGGAAATTAGAGATCCTGCAAGAGTATTCAAAGCGGGGAACCACAGGCAAATCGCGTAAGCTGACCATACGCTTCCTCGTCTCGCCGGTGGAACTCATCGGGGATGAAGTAGGGCAGGTGGTAGGCATGCGCCTGGTCAGAAACGAGCTGTACGCGACCGAAGCCGGCACGCTACGTCCCAAGCATACGGATCAATTTGAGGAGCTGCCAGTTGGCCTGGTCTTCCGCTCCGTCGGTTACCGGGGCGTGCCGCTGCCGGGTGTGCCTTTTAACGATAAATGGAGTGTCATCCTGAACGAGAAAGGTCGGGTAATCAACCCCAATACTCAGCAACCTGTGGTGGGTGATTACACCGCGGGATGGATCAAGCGAGGCCCGACGGGTGTTGTAGGCACCAACAAGCCGGATGCGGCTGAAACGGCGGGTTGTATGCTAGAAGACCTGGCCCGGGACTCAATTCTTAAGCCTAAGCAACCGGAAGTCGCCGCCGCCAGAAGCCTTATTCGTGAACGTCAGCCGAACTATTTCACTTATGCCGATTGGTTACGCCTCGACGAGTTGGAAGTGACGAAAGGACAAGCAGCGGGGCGACCTCGGATCAAGTTCACTAGCCTGGAAGACATGCTGTCTGCTTTGGGACGCTAAGTAGTGTTGACACTTGAATTGGCACCAGAGAGCCATTATCAGACTCTCGCCGGAGTCTCAGAGGACAATGACGAAATGTCAACACGGCCTAAGCCCCCCGTTCCATTAGGGGTTTGATTTTTGCCAGAAATCCAGTATAATGGCTCTGCACCTACAAGCCTGTAACGAGGAGACACAAAGAGGTACATGGCAGACTATCAATTACCAGTCAGCGACGACTCGGCCAATGGCAACCCCGCAATGACCATGGCCGAATTGCTTGAGCAGGCGTATGACTTAAAGGAGGTACGGCGCGGCGACATTTTGACAGGTACCGTCGTAAGCGTCGCTCCCAATGAGATTCTGATCGACATTGGGTCCAAGTCCGAGGGCATTGTCGCCGGACGCGAGATCGAGAGGCTCTCCCCTGAGAAGCTAGCTTCCCTTTGCGTAGGGGAAGAGGTGCCTGTCTACGTTGTGAAACCCGAAAACGACGAAGGGAACACAATCCTTTCGCTGGCGCGGGCGCAAGCCGAAACAGATTGGCTGGTCGCACAGAAGATGTATGATTCGGGCGAAATCTACGAAGGTGAAGTCGCCGGGCACAACAAGGGAGGGCTCATCGTACACTTTGGCCAGATACGGGGATTTGTGCCCGGGTCGCAGTTGGCGGGTGACCAGCGGGGAGGTAGTACCTCCAGAGAAGGGCAATGGAGCCAGATGGTTGGCCAGAAATTGACCCTCAAGATCATTGAGATAGACCGTCGTCGTAACCGTCTCATTTTCTCTGAACGCGCTGCTGTTGAAGAGGAGCGCGGCAAACAGAAAGAGAAGTTGCTGAGTACCTTAAAGGAAGGGGACGTGCTCACGGGACACGTCACAAGCCTGGCAGATTTTGGCGCCTTTGTAGATTTGGGAGGAGCCGATGGGTTAATCCACCTCTCAGAGCTCTCTTGGTCGCGTGTGTCACACCCAAGTGACCTGCTGCAGGTGGGAGACGAAATTGAAGTTTATGTACTAAACATTGACAGCGAACGTCAACGGATCGGCCTGAGCCTCAAGCAATTGCAGCCGGAACCTTGGTCACAGGTCCTGGAACAATTCGAAATCGGCCAGATCGTAGACGCAAGAATTACCAAGCTGGCGAACTTTGGCGCTTTTGCCCAGATTGGCGAAATAGAAGGTCTCATTCATCAATCGGAATTGACCGATGCCAACATCACCCACCCACGTGAAGTCGTGAAAGAAGGTGACCAGGTATCGGTGAAAATCATACGCATTGACCCCGAGCGCCGTCGAATGGGGTTGAGCCTCAAACAAGCCGAGGGTGACGTAGACTGGCAAGAGTACCAAAGCACCCCAGAGATCGACGAAGAAGAAGTCAACGAAGAGGAAATCAACGAATTCGACGAAGAGACAGTACCAGACAGTGAATGAGGGACACATGAGCCATTGACTTGTCCCGATTTTGAGGTTAAAGTCGGAGAGTGGAAAGTTTCAGTTATTACGATAAAGGGTTAAAATAATGGCAGAAAAATTCGATCGATTTACAAAACGTGCGCGACGGGTCCTCTCGCTAGCGCAAGAAGAGGCTCAACGTCTAAATCACAACTACATCGGCACGGAACACTTGTTGCTAGGCTTGATACGTGAAGAGAATGGTGTGGCAGTGCGCGTCTTGCGTGAATTGGGAGTAGACCCCCGACAGATTCGCGAGCGCGTGGAGCGCACGGTAGGACGCGGCCAAAGGGCCTCCTCATATGGTAAACTCAGTCTTACGCCCCGGACCAAGCGTGTCATAGAGCTGGCAGTAGACGAAGCTCGTCGACTGGGCCATCATTACATTGGCACCGAGCATTTGTTACTGGGATTAGTCCGCGAAGGAGAAGGAGTCGCAGTTGATGTGCTCAAGGGGTTGGGAGTGAGCCTCGACAAGGTTCGCTCGCAAACAGCCCGTGTCATGATGGAGTCTGCATCACAGCCAATGAACGCACGCGGCGAATCAAGTAAAGAGACCCCCCTGGTAGACCAGCTTGGCACCGATCTGACCACACAGGCGGCCGAAGGCAAGCTCGACCCAGTGATTGGCCGGCAGCTTGAGATTGAGCGCGTCATCCAGATTCTCTCTCGTCGCACCAAGAACAATCCTGCACTGATCGGCGAGCCCGGCGTGGGCAAAACAGCCATTGTGGAGGGGTTGGCGCAACGTATCATCAGTGGTGAAACTCCTGATACCTTGCTGGGCAAGCGCGTCGTGATGCTCGACGTAGGTTCCCTGGTCGCCGGGACTATGTACCGAGGCCAATTTGAGGAACGTCTCAAACGAGTTATCGATGAGATCAAACAATCGGGGTCCATCCTCTTCATTGACGAGGTGCACATGTTGGTCGGCGCTGGCTCAGCAGGTAGTTCGGTGGATGCCGCCAATATCTTAAAACCGGCACTGGCCCGAGGTGAGCTTCAATGCATTGGGGCCACCACCTTAGACGAGTATCGTAAGAACGTCGAAGGGGATGCGGCTCTCGAACGTCGTTTTCAGCCGGTAACGGTAGAAGAGCCGACTATCGAAGAGACCATCGACATTCTCAAAGGTATACGCAGTCGATACGAGGCGCATCATAATCTGAAAATCACCGATGAGGCTCTGGTAGCGGCCGCACACCTGGCGGCACGCTACGTGCCTGATCGTTATATGCCTGACAAGGCCATCGACTTGATCGACGAGGCTGCAGCACGCGTACGGCTATACAAAATCCCGTTTGCCAGTGATATGGGCCAACAGATTGCCGAGATGCGATCGCTCCGGCAGGAGAAAGAAGAGGCCATCAGCGCGCAGCGGTTTGAGGATGCAGCTAACTTGCGCGACCGTGAGCGCAGCCTGCAAGAGGAGTTTACCCAGTTGGATATCGGCTGGGAGGCCCCTGAGTCGGATGCTCCCAAAGTGACCCATGAAGACATCGCCGAAGTGGTCTCTATGTGGACCGGGGTTCCCGTGCAGCAGATGGACACCGAAGAGAAGGAGCGCCTGCTGCAAATGGAGGATGCCCTCCACGAACGAGTGATTGGTCAACACGAGGCCATCGAGGCAATCTCAAAAGCGGTACGCCGCGCTCGCGCTGGGCTCAAAGACCCCAAGCGCCCCATTGGCACCTTTGTCTTCTTAGGCCCGACCGGGGTCGGCAAAACTGA
>JAUVPY010000004.1 GCA_030598425.1 Anaerolineae bacterium | reverse complement strand
CGTCACGGTCGGGGAAGAAGCAATGGCAGCAGCCACCGGAGCTCCAGTAAGCTGGAGAGTGTCAAACATCTCCTGAAAGACAGGTGCAAAGGTATCCCAATCGGTCGAAGGCGCGACTGAAAACACAGTATACGCCGACCCATTCCGATAAGTGGCGGCTACGTAGGCGGTCATCTCCTGAGCAGAATCCGGCGCGTCGAGCTTGATCTGACTGATGGCCCATTCGACTTGCTCCACGGTGCGAATCCCAGTTTCGGCTGATGACGCATCGGTTGGCAATCCCGCGATGAACTGGGCCAGCAAACCCTCAGGATCCTGTGTTATACTGTCACTCTCGCGTGCGACCACATAGGAGACTCCCTCGGTCACGCTGACGTCGTCAATGATAGAAGCTGCAAGCCCCGGTGCATCAGGTGCGAAGGTCACTTGTTGACGAGACTCCTTCACTTGCCAGTCACCGGGGTATTGTAGGTTGACGCCAAATGCATTGTTTGAGTAAGCTCTGGGAGCGACGGGAGTGTCTGTCGACAGTACGGTAGCCGTTGGGCTGGGAGTCGGACCAAGGGTGGGTGTATTAGCCGGTATAGCCGCCGATAGGGTAGCGGTGGCAACTTGACCACTACTAACCGCAGTATCTCGCCCACGAAGCAGAGTCACTGCGCCGATTATCAGGCCAGCAACCACCAACAACACCAACAGACCGGCGCACCCAGTATAAAGCCAACCAGGCCTTGAGGAGTCAGCTTCCCGCGCGGCAGCCTGAACCGAAACATGTTCAGGCACGCCCCGACCTTGATGCTTGGTCATCGGGATTGGAGTCTCTGGCGCCCAACTACTCCCATCGAAGCGATACCATTCGCCCGTTTGGGCCCCAATGGTCCAAAAAACTCCTTGTTCGTCTTTTAGCTGGAGACCTTCTAGCTCACCCCTGAACTCTTCCTCGCCGATCTCCCCCGCCTCGAACCGTTCCCGCAGTTCATCATAGCGACGCTGAAGATCTTGAAAATCCATAAGTGTACGCATCTCCTTCACTCAGGCATTAGAAGCAAAGCCTGAAATTTCATCCCTAATAGTATAGCCAAATAGCGCAAAGGACAAAATCGGCCCGCCATCGTGCGAAACAGAATTCTTCAAACCTATGGCAGCTATCAAGGCTTGCCGACGATATGCCTGTGTGTTATGATGCTCCATTAAGGAAAGACCTATGGCGATGCCGCCTCCTTCAACTAAGAATCTTGGCGATACGCTGCCCTATACGTGGCAAAGGGTGATAGCCCTGCCAGTTTTTCTTTTGGCGCTGGGCTTGTACGGAATGACTCTTGCCCCGACCGTTGTCACCGTCTTTGACGACAGCCTCGAATTCCAACTCGTAACCTATCTGTTGGGGATCACCCATCCCCCCGGCTATCCCCTCTACACGCTTCTGGGCTGGCTCTTCACACACCTTCCCCTCGGAGACGTGGCCTATCGGGTGAACCTGATGAGCGCAGTGTTTGGCGCATTAACCTTGGCCCTCGTCTATCTCATCGGCTTAGAACTGATTGTAGGAAGCTCGGAACCCCAGGAGGGTCACAAGGCTGACGTTCGCCATTCGTGGGCCGAGGTGCTAGCAGCCCTGATTGGGGCATTGGCCTTGGCCGTCTCGCCTGTCTTCTGGTCGCAGGCCACGGTAGCCGAAGTCTACGCGCTCAACGCCGCCTTTGTTGCCGGAATCCTCTTGCTGCTGGTCGTGGGCACATATCCCCCTTCCGAGACAACGCTATTGGCCCTTGCCTTGCTGTTCGGTCTGTCGCTCACCCATCATCGAACAACGTTATTTATGCTGCCGGCGATAGTCTATTATCTGTGGCCTCAGTACAAAACGTGGACGCTGCGAACATGGATTAGAACAACCGCTGCGCTGGTCGTACCGTTGTCGCTATATCTTTATATCCCGCTGCGAGGACACGTTGGCTCGTTGGATGGCACGTACGTCAACACGCTGGAAGGTTTCTGGAAGCAAGTGACCGCCAGCGGTTATGGGATCTTCATCTTCGAGAACCCATTCGGGGCCGAACGTGGGATCGAGTTTTACTTCTCACTGTTTCTTGAGCAATTCGGCCTGATAGGCCTCGTGGTCGGGTTGCTGGGCCTCGCGGTTCTACGCCGACGCCGGGCTCGGGGTCTCACCGTGATCGCCTTCACCACCTACCTGGCCTTCAACCTCATCTATCGCGTGGCCGACATCGAAGTTTTCTTCATTCCCATCTTTCTTATCTGGTCGGTATGGGCGGGGGTTGCTGCTGGCTGGCTGCTGACCGGCCACGCGTGGGTCGGCGCTGGTCGCCTGTCCTGGTTGCGCCTGCCAGTGACGTTGTTGGCGATCCTGCTCCTTGTTGGGCAGTCGACCATCTTGTTCCGAGACAACCTGCCCCAAATGGATCGATCCAGTGATTGGGCCGTATACGACTACGGACGTGACGTGATACGCCAGCCGCTGGAGCCGAACGCTGCTGTCGTGGGCATTCTGGGCGAGGTCACATTGGCGCGCTACTTCCAGGAAACGGAAGGTCTGCGCCCGGACTTGCTTCTCGTCGCCGCCGACCAGGAAGCCGAACGATTAGAAACCGTCGCACGCCTACTGGGTGAAGGGCGGACTGTGTATCTAACCCGCGAGTTGCCAGGCGCACCGGAGCGTTGGTCGTTGAGCGCCATTGGGCCCCTGGCCCAGGTGGTTCCGCAGCCTATCTCAGAGGCTTTCGACGCCACGATCCGTGTAGAATCTCCCGTCATTCCAGAGATCACACTGCACAGCTACGATATCAGCCGCCCTCCGATTCAAGACGGCCGGCCTCCAGTGCGCGTGACCCTGATGTGGCAGGCAAGGGCTCCGGTCACTCGTGAGCTGAAAGTCTCAGCCAGGCTTGTCAACAGTGACGGACAACCTATGGTGCAAGCTGATGCCGTGCCCGTTCACTTTGCATATCCCACGACAGCGTGGCGGCCTGGCGAGTTCATCAGAGATGTCTATGATCTCCAGTTGCCCGCCACGATCCAGCCTGGTGAATATACACCGATCATTATCCTCTATGATCCAGCGCAAGGAGCTACAGAGGTCGGAAGAGTAACTCTGCCTCCTCTTCGCCTCCGTTGACTCCTTTGACACATGGGGAAATACCTGGGACAGACCCAAATCGTCTGATTCCCTTGACCTTTGCGCTAACCGGGAGTACAATTTTGCCTTGAAACGCATAGATTAGGGAAGCAAGCGGGCAGAGGAAACAGGGTCTCTGAAGGAAAGCCAATTTGAATCCGAACATCTTTCGTCAATACAGCGTCCGGGGCATCGCCGATCAAGACTTGACAGATGAAGCAGTAACCCACATTGGGGCAGCGATCGGCGCCTTTTTCCAGCGGCGCGGTGACCAGACGCTTGTGGTGGGCCGCGACGTGCGCAACAGCTCGCCGCGTATCAGTCGCTCGCTCATCACTGGCCTTTTGCAGGCGGGACTCGGCGTGATGGACGTAGGCGTGGTACCCACCCCCGTCCACAATTTTGCTACTGATTTCTATGGCGCCGATGGTGGGGTGATGGTGACGGCAAGCCATAATCCACCAGAGTACAACGGCCTCAAAATCCGCGCCGATTGCACGCTGCACGGGGATGAATTGCGAGAGATCCAACGTATCGCTGGTGAGGGGCACCCGATGGACTCTGAGGCCGTGCGTCTCAACCAGCGCAAGCTGAAGCAGGCCAACCCACTCCCCCCTTATCTCGAACGTATTAAGACCCACGCCCACATCTTGCCCCCCCTCAAGGTTGTCGTGGATGGTGGCAACGGCACCAATGGCCTCATCGTATCGCATTTACTGCGCGATCTGGGCTGCGAGGCGGTTGAGCTCTACTGTGAGCCAAACGGAGATTTCCCTAACCGCCCCTCGGACCCCACCGCGCCCGGCGCTTCCGCCGACTTGTCAGCCTGCGTCCGGTCTGAAGATGCTGATGTGGGTCTGGCGTACGACGGTGATGGTGACCGACTGGCTGTCGTGGACGAGCAGGGGCAACAAGTGCTCGGCGATCAGGTATTAATGCTGCTGGCTCGCAATGTCTTGAGATACGGCCCGGCTAGCATCGTCTACGACATACTTTGCAGCCAGGCATTGGCTGATGACGTGATCGCTCAGGGGGGAAAGCCAGTGATGACGCCTAACGGCTATGCATTTGTGCACCAGGCGATGCGTGACACAGGGGCTGCTCTGGGGGGGGAATTCTCTGGTCATCTCTTCTTCAACGAGCCCGAGTTTGGTTTTGACGACCCGATACTGGCCAGCATTAAGTTGCTCAATATGGTATCGCGTATTCAGCGCCCGTTGTCGGCGTTGGTGGCCGAATTGCCGGCTTATCATTCTTCGCCTCAAATCAGGCTCCCCTGCCCCGACACGATAAAAGCTCAGGTAGTCGAGGAAGTGAAGAACCATTTCGAAGCGTCTTACCCGGTGGACGAGTTAGACGGGGCACGCATTGATTTCGGCGATGGCTGGGCACTGGTGCGGGCGTCGAATACCCAGCCAGTCCTTTCACTGCGCTTTGAGGCCACATCTTTGAAGCGATTGGAGGAGATGAAAGCCGAGGTGTTGGACCAGGTTGAACGTCAGATGGTACGTCTGAAGTAAATCACCGAGCCGAATTCTGCCTCATCCTCAAGGAGGACCCCAGGATAATGCACGAACTAGCCGTCGTCATCTTGGCCGCTGGCCAAGGTGAGCGAATGAGATCCAATTTGCCCAAGGTATTGCATCCTCTTGGCGGACAGCCTATGATCAAGCACGTGTTGGATACGGCCAGTGCTGTCAACCCGTCGCGCTTGGTAATGGTTGTAGGACAAGGAGCCGAACAAGTGCAGGCAGCCCTCGACGAGAACATCACCTTTGTTGAGCAGGCTCAACGCATGGGCACCGGCCACGCAGTGATGCAGGCTCAAGCAGTGTTGGATGATTCCTACAACGTCCTGGTCCTGTACGGAGACATGCCCCTCCTGCGGCCCTCAACTTTGCAGGCCCTGAGGGAGTGCTATCGGAAAGGGAACAGCCCTCTAGCGATGCTTATTGTGACTGATGACGATTCTCGGGGCTTCGGGCGTGTCATCTTTGACACAGCCGGGCGCGTTCAAGCCATCGTCGAGGAAGCAGAATGCACATCCGACCAACTCGCCATCCGGGAGTTGAATGCCGGGGTGTATTGCTTCGAAGGCCAATGGCTATGGAGCCATCTGCCCCAACTTCCGCTTCACGCTGACAAGGGAGATGCGGGCGAATACTTTCTGACTGACCTAGTAGAGATAGCTGTTGCCCAGGGATTTGAAATCTCATATCTCATTTCTGAGGACTCATCAGAAACCTTGGGGATCAACACACCCGAGCACCTAGCCGAGGCTGCAGCTATGCTAGGCAGACGACAAGATACCTAAGTACAATGGCATAAATCGTTGGGGATAGGTATCATTCCTACCTCCTCGCTCAATCATGACACTCATAAGAATCTATGCCTTTGTACTTCGACAATGTCAAGGTACTTAGAAGAGGAAGGCACATATCATGCTTGCACCCACCGATTTCTTTGATCTCGACGGGTATGAACACAAATCGTTGTTCTTCGATAGCCGCGTAGAATATGTCTGGGATGCCCTGAAACTGCTCGGTGATTACCTCGATCAGACCACGGTGCCAGAGATCCGTGGGCAGGTCATGGAAGGCGCATTTATTCTAGGTGATAGGGTCTACATCGGCCCCGGTTCCGAGGTGGAGCCGGGCGCAGTCATCAAGGGCCCCACGTATATTGGGGCTAACACCCAGGTTAGACAGGGTGCCTATGTGCGAGGAAATGTGCTAGTTGGCGACAATTGTGTAGTCGGCCACAGCACCGAGATAAAAAACTCGATTCTGTTGAACAATGCCCACGCCGCGCATTTCGCTTACGTTGGCGATTGTATCCTGGGCAACCACGTGAACCTGGGTGCTGGATCAAGGTTGGCCAACCTCAAGCTGGACCGAACCAACGTGACGGTCACGGTAGCGGAACGGATTTACGACACCGGCATGAGAAAACTGGGAGCTATCTTGGGTGACCGAGTAGAGATTGGCTGTAATGCGGTTTCAAATCCAGGTACGTTGATGGGTCCAGGGAGTATGGCATACGCTTTGACGCTATTGCGAGGTTTCTACCCGGCCAACTCATTAACAAAACGCGTTTCCGAGGTATCGTCAGTTTTGACATTTGACAGTTGAGGAGATGTTTCCCTTGGACCCTGACAGTAGTATCCCACTTATCGTTCTGCTCGTACTAGTTTTTCTCCACGCCTTTTTCGCCGCTGCTGAAGTCACCATCGTCTCCATCCGCAGGTCTCGTCTTAACCAACTGATCGAGGAAGGCCATCAGGCTGCTCAATGGGTCGCCAACATGGCCGAAGATGCCACCCGGCTGCTAACTACCACCCAACTCGCCCTCAAGCTGCTGGGGTTCCTGGCTGTCGCGCTGGCTGCTTCCACCTACGGAGACCCACTAGCGGCTTGGCTGGCCGGATTGAACGTGGCTTGGTTGTCCCTCATAAGCTACCCGTTGGCTATCGTGATAATCACCTTGGGATTAGTTTTTCTGGTGCTAGTCTTCGGTGAGCTGATTCCCAAGGAATTGGCCACCCGAAGCCCGGAACCATTTGCCTTCTGGGCCATCTATCCGATGCGTGCTGTTGCCGTCGCTGCCGTCCCCCTGGCACAGGTAGTCGTGGCCGTCAATCGTTTATTTATGGGCCGCGGGGACGAGGTACCCCACAGCTTGCCATTCATTATCGAGGAAGAGATTAAGACCCTGGTAGATGCGGGAGAAGAGGGTGGCTTCATCGAAGAAGAAGAGAAAGAGATGATCTACTCCATCTTCGAGTTTGGCGACACGCTGGCCCGCGAGGTGATGGTACCACGCATCGACATGGTGGCCATTGAGGTCAGTACAAGCGTGTCGGATGCGTTGGACGTAGTAATGCGCGCCGGTCATTCGCGCATCCCTGTTTACGAGAATACAATAGACAACATCGTCGGAATACTCTACGCCAAAGATCTTTTGAAGTATTGGCGCGACGAGACCTCAAGCCTCGAGCTAAGAGACCTGCTACGCAACGTATATTACATTCCAGAGTCCAAGAAGGTAGATGAGCTACTTCAGGAATTGCAGCAGCGCAAGGTCCATATCGCTTTTGTCGTGGACGAGTATGGTGGCACCGCCGGATTGGTCACCATCGAAGACATATTAGAGGAAATTGTAGGAGAAATCCAGGACGAATACGACAGCGAAGAAGCCTTTATGGAGGTTGTCAGCGACGACGAGATAATCTTTAATGCGCGGATGGATTTAGACGACGTAAATCACATTATGGGTCTTGAACTCCCGACCGACCGAAGCGACACCCTGGGCGGGCTGGTTTATAGCAATCTGGGTCGGGTGCCAGTCATTGGCGATATAGTGCGCATCAAAACCGTGGAGATTACCGTGCTTTCGGTAGAGAGACGCCAAATAAAGAAGGTCAAAGTCGTGCGACTGCCGGTTCGGGGAGGGCTGGAGAATAGCCCCGACTCCCCGACCGGTAACCGCTCTACCCGATCGTCCTCGAATGCGCACGCTTCGGGCGGTTCGTCATACGCTGGAGGCATTGCCCATGACTCACGATGAGCTGATAGCCCGCGCGGTAGCCACCCGCGAACGAGCCTATGCACCTTATTCGAATTTCAAAGTCGGGGCGGCGTTGCTGGGAAAGTCAGGCCGGGTCTATACTGGGTGCAATGTGGAAAACGCTGCCTACGGCCCTTCGATGTGCGCTGAGCGGACGGCAGTTTTTAAGGCTGTCTCGGAAGGGGAACGTGAGTTTGAGGCAATTGCCGTCGTCACCGAAAACGGCGTCTCCCCCTGCGGAACCTGCCGTCAGGTGATGATAGAGTTCGCCCCAGAGATGACCGTCATCATCGCCGACACTCAGGGGAACGCCCGCCGCACCATGGTTCGCGACTTGCTGCCCGATGGCTTCACGCCCGACCACTTACCCCACGCAGGTGGACAGTAGACATTCAGTTTCTGTCTTTATCTCTATCTCTATCGGGGGATATCATGCCCTTCACAACTGTCGCCGGTGAGCGGCTTTTTTACGCGCTGGTTGAGGGAGACCCAATCGGTAAGCGGAACCTCATCCTGGTGCATGGCGCAGGCGGCGATCACACTCACTGGTCGGCTGAGCTACGACGGTTAGCAAGCGTCAATGTCTACGCGCTGGACCTGCCGGGTCACGGCCGGTCAGTGGGCCAGGGGCGTACCAGTGTGGACGATTACGCTAGCAGCGTGCACCTATTCGTTCAGACTTTGGAATTGGGGCGGGCGTCAGTTGTGGGACACTCGATGGGAGGGGCTATTGCTCAAACACTGGCCCTGCGCCAGCCATCGTGGCTGGATCGCATAGTGCTGGTCGGCACAGGAGCGCGCCTCCGGGTGCATCCGCTCATCCTGGAAGGACTGCGACCTGCCCCGGCTGAGGACCTACCGACAAGTGCCTCAAAGGCGAATCTCGAGGCCGCCATAGACACGATCTGCCGACGAGCCTATGGGCCATCCACTGACGAGCAAATACTGCGAAACGGACGGCGGCAACTACTAGACGTAGATCCTAATGTCATCTACGCTGACTACAACGCCTGTGACAACTTTGATGTGATGGACCAGGTGAGAGACATCAAGCTGCCAACGCTCATCATCGTCGGCAGTGCCGACCAGATGACACCGCCAAAATACGGCCAATTCCTGCACGAACAGATACCCAATGCCCAGCTAGTAGAAATTACGGACGGCGGCCATATGGTGGCGGTCGAAAAGCCAACTGAAGTGGCTCACGCTGTGGCGCGCTTTCTGGAAATACCATGAGAAGGGCTGGGAGGCGCAGAAACCAAGCTTGCCAATGTTTCCAACTGCCCGCGTGTGCCCAAAGCGATGAGTACATCGCCAGGATGTAGAACAGTCGAAGCTTCTGGCGAAATCACAATCCCTCCCTCTTTGCGCTTGAGTCCAAGGATATTAGCGCCGGTCACCTTTCGGATTCGCGCTTCCCCGATACTGCACTGATCCAGAGTACAGCCCTGACCAACTGTCAGGTCCTCAAGCAGCAGCTCTAGCGTCTCGTCGTGCATCACCACGTCCAGAAAGTCCACCACATCGGGATGGACAAGCATCAGCGCCATACGACGTCCGCCCAGACTGTACGGGGAAATGACCCGGTCGGCTCCAGCCCGTAGCATCTTCGCCTCGGTGTCTTGCAAGTTGGCACGAGCGACGATGTACAGATCCGGGTTAAGGGCACGCGCCGATAGTACGACCATAAGATTGGCGGCGTCACTATCCACGGCTGCGACCAGACCACGGGCCCGACCAATGCCCGCTTCTTGCAAGATCTGATCGTCGCCTGCATCACCAACCACAACCGGATATCCTTGTGATTCAGCCCGCTCAACCGAAGGTGGGTTGGCGTCTACCACCACCAGTGGCTGCCCCTCTCGTTTCATCTCGACACACACCTGATGTCCCACTCGACCAAATCCACACACAATGTAATGTTCTCGCATTGAATTGACTCGACGTGCCATCCTTCGCCTCTCCAGAATACCTCCAAGTTCGCCAGCGATCACGTAGTTGGTGAGAGCACTGAAAGCATAAGTAATGCCTGCCACTCCCAACACGATCAACACGGTTGTGAACAAACGCCCAACGGGGCTTAAGGGGTGGATCTCACCGAAGCCGACCGTCGTTACCGTGATTATCGACATATAAATGGCGTCCACCCAGGACCACCCCTCAATGAGCCAGTAGCCTAAACCGCCCACCAGGATGATGATGCCAAAGACAAGGCCGATATCAATTAACCGTCGTTTAAGGTTCATTTGAAAATCATCGGCAAAAAGATGGGATTATCTATTCTCGCCAACGCATCCAAGAGCAAGGTGTTCCCCAACCCGTCATCCAGCGTAGTGCGGTTACGCAGCACGAGACCAGGAGGGACTTCGGTGACAATGGCCGTGTAAGTCAAAGTGGCGGAGTCTCCGACGGCAATTGGTATATCCCAAACGATGACCCGACCATCCAACCGGGTGGTGCCACCACTTATCTGAAGGCTATCGGGGACCAGGGCCAGGTTGGCGGGCAGAGGGTTGGTAGCCGTGACCAAGCCATCAACGACGCCCGTATTGCGCACTTGGAGCGTATAAGTCAGAGGACTCGCTACTTCGCCAACAACAGGCTCGACACTGAAGCTGGATTGTGAGAGGACGGGCACGTTGACAGGCGTTGCGACGATACGATCAAACTCGATGTGGTGATTTTCGTACCCCATCCGTACAGTATGGCTGAGCACGTGCCCCATCGAAAGCGGGCCGGCGATAGCAGCCTGATATGTGAAGGTTAGGCTTTGTCCCTGGGATAGCGACCCCGACCAAACAAAGGCCGTCTGGGCAGGATCCCAGCTTGCACCACCCGTGACACTCCCTGGGATGGGGACCAGGTCGCTGGTGAACGTGGCGGTGAACGTGGCAGGCACCATATCCTGCCATCCGTCGTTGCGCATGACGACTGTATAGGTCAATACATCGGTGTCAAGTGCCACTGTCTTATCAGCAATGACGGTAGAGCCACCTAACCAACTCAGCCAGCCAGCAATACGTTGCATCAAGCGCGCGAGAGCCTCGCCGTTCAGGCCGTCCGGGTTGAAAGCAAAAAAGGTCGTGCGCCATTGCGGGAGGTTGGGGCCTACATTAGTCACCGCGTTAGGTTGGCTTTCTTGCCCCACAAAGGCAACATTGGCGCTGGCAGTCGGCGTGAGAGCATCACTGAAGTTCTTGTAAGGATAGCCTAAGTCATACGGCCCCAGGTAACTACCCACAGGACTCCCGATCGAGCCCATCACGGTAGTACTCGTAAAATCCTCAGTGTAATCGGCAACGCCCAAATAGTCACGTGCGAAGTCGTTAGGGCCATCAGTGCGGAAGAGGTAATCTTGCCCATTGTAATAGAGCCGACCCCCACCCTCCAGATAGTCAATCAACCGCTCCTCCTCTTCCGGGGTGAGGGGCTGATACCAATCAGAGGCGCTGAACCAAATAACCATCGGATACATTTGCAGCGTCTCGGGTGGGGGACTGATCAAATCGCCGCTGATGAAGCTCCACGGGACTTGCCACACGTCATAGGGGATACCATTGGCATCGAGCGCGTCCCGATAGTGATCTTCCACATTATGCCAACGGTCATCGTCTACCAGCAATACCGGTGCAGGTGTGCGTGTCTCTCGGGTGGCCGTGGTCACCGCAGTCGACTCGGCAGTGATCGTGGCCGAGTCGCTGGCCGCCCAATTCGCCGTCGGCGGCACCTGGACCACAAGCCCTAACTCTGCCGACTCACAAGGCCCCAGCGTTACGTGGTCAGGGATGACCGAGGTAGCCCATACAAAGCCCGAGGGTGTTATGGTGAAGTTAGAGTCACTGCCAGCCTCAGCCAGGTTGCGGATTCGCAGCGTGTGGCTAACCGTCTGTCCGAAGTTCCCGACCAACGACTCTTCGCCCGGTGTCAACTCAACTCCGACCGATCTCGGCGGCGCAGTGAACCAGTCGATAGAGCGTCTGATAATCTCAGTTCGGATAGCCGCATCGGTGATGGCTTCGAACCCGTAGGACATGTATATCGACCGGTAGGGCAAGCATTGTCCCACCTGCTGACCACCAGAACCATCGCCATCGTAGCTCACGATTGAGGAAGCAAAGTCGGGCCCAAGGACGTCAATCTCGTCGGGAGAGAACTGATTGTCGGCGCCACCAGGGCCGTCGATAGAAAAAGTGAGCCCATCGAACAGACCGCCGGTCACACCGGTCAAGCTGCGGACCTCGGCGTCGTCACTCACGAAACGTGCTTTGAGATATGCCCCGAAATAAGGAGCGTAAATGAATGGATAGAAGTCGTCGTAATAGGCCACGTCTTGGCCGCTGAGGAACAGAGAGCCGCCGCTCCCCAGATAGGTGGTAAGTACATCGCCGGCACCCAGATAACCGGGCGAATCCTCCGGTGATGACCAAAAGACGATGTCGTAAGGAAGCAGATCACCAGCGGCTGGTGCTCCATTAGAGGGATCACGCACCGTCCACAGGTCATAGGTGTAGCGCAGCTCATCTAGCGCCTGGCGGTAGTAATCAATCTCACTGGAGTAATACCAGGCACCACTGTCGACCAACATAATTGTCGGGGCCTTGACCAAGTCAAAATCGCGGACCGTGGTCTCTCCGGCGATGATAGGAACGCCAGTGACTTCTGTGACCCGGTGTCCAGAGCTGGCGACAGTTACGGTGTAGCTGCCAGCCGGCAGTTGAACAGCATACATGCCGGAGGCGTCGGTGGTTGACTCGATTGGCGTATCGACCACAGAGATCGTAGCCGCTGCGAGCGGCTGCCCACCGCTGGAAACCCGGCCAGTGAGCGTACCGG
Organism: Anaerolineae bacterium; assembly: GCA_030598425.1. Taxonomy (GTDB): domain Bacteria; phylum Chloroflexota; class Anaerolineae; order 4572-78; family NAK82; genus JAUVPY01. The sequence continues at coordinate 6,314 of JAUVPY010000004.1, read as the reverse complement.
CCGGCAAGGGATCAAGAGCGAAATCCTCAACGCTCATCGTTCCGGTGATAACCTCAAGCACGCGAGAACTGGAGTTGTAACCAAAGGCTGAGGCAGTCAGCGTGAAGCGACCGGGGGCCAACGCCAGCGTGTAGGATCCATCGCTCGCCGTGAGGGTCGTCGCCGGGTGATCAGGCGTGGAGGGATTGGCGGTGAGCAGAGCAACAGCAACGGGCGCGCCGTCGCTGTTGCGGGTGACCACACCATGGACAGTGCCATTTTCGGCCACGGAAGTCACCGCAGCGTAGGCATCAATGCGTCCCCGCCCGTAGTCGTTGTTGGGGATCGGGCTGCCCAAGGGAAGGGCTGTGTCTTTGATGATGGCTTCGATCTGGCCTACATTTAGGCTGGGGTCGGCCTGGAGCATCAGAGCCGCCAGTCCAGCCACGTGGGGCGTCGCCATCGAGGTACCGTTGCTCTCACCATATGCTCCGCCTGGTAAGCTGGAACGCACGTTTACGCCCGGTGCCGCGACTTCTGGCTTGGTCAGTGTGGCGCCGTACCACGTCGAAGGCCCCCGGCTAGAAAAGCTGGCGACTTCGTCCTCGCCAGTGACCGCCCCCACGCTGAAAGCCTCGGGATAGCTGGCAGGTGCATCAATGGAACCGCCGACCGGCCCATCATTGCCAGCAGCAAATGGGGCAAATACGCCAGCCGCGCGCATTACCTGCACATCGGTGCGGAAGACATCGGTTCCCCCCCAGGCATTGCTCCACGAGTTGTTGACCACATCAGGCGGGGCACAACCAGGACCGGGGTCTACTATCCATTGCATAGCAGCGTGCAACCAACTTTCAAGCCCTAATCCCCGATTGTCGAATGCACGTGCGGCAATCCAGGTGGCCCCGGGTGCCACGCCGACGCCCTCCCCACCGACGATGGTGCCCAAGGTATGGGTCCCGTGTCCGTTGCCGTCCACGGGGTAAGTCGCGCCGCCGCCAGTGGCATCAAACCAGTTACAGGCGTGAATGTGCAGTCCATGCGGATCGTAGCCTCGATAGCGGGCGTGAAGTACCGGGTGTAAGAAGTCCACGCCAGTGTCAATGTTGGCAACCACGACTCCGGTTCCGTCCACGTCGAGAGCGTTCCAGACCAGATCGGCGCGCACCTGGGCGATGTTCCACCCGACACTTTGAGCATCGGGGAGGGTGTCAGGCAGCACCTCCAGACGGTCGGTGATGTGGTATTCACGATCTCGGCGGACGATTTGCACTTCTGGGAGAGCGGCCAACGCCAGAACTGTTTCAAGATCGGCCTCAGCTGACAGCCCGTTGAAAATCCAGAACGAGCGTACGTTGGCAGCCCCACCTTGCGCCTCCCTTTCAGCCGTCAGGGCCAACGCGCCAGCCTGTGAGTCTTGCGCAGTCGTCTGCATGGAAGCAACTACAGCCTCACGTCGCCGGTCCGGGTCAGACTCAGCCATGACAGCTTCCAAGCTGGTAGTTGCCTTCATTTCGACGATAATTGGGGCGCGGCCGCCGTCACCGTCAATCAACTGCTTGAAGAGGACAGGCTCGATTTTGAGTCGCAACGCCGGGTCAACGGACGGGAGAGATGGAAGAGCTTCCTCGCCCTCCGGTTTCTGTGCCCCGGCGACCCAGACCAAGGTGGAAAAGAGAAGGAGCACAAGAAGTGTTACCCAGCCTAAGCGCCTTAATATAGGCTTTCTTTTTATGCCTACAATTGGAGACTCAGGATCTATCATTAAACACCCGCTGTCTAAGAATTACTTGGAAAGTCACGATTAACAATATCGGATTGTCGTCAAGGAATGGCCTACAAGGTCTATTCTATCTTCCAAAGTTGCTATTGTCCATCAGGATGATTATAACCCGACGACACAGGTTCGGTCAACGGGCTCAGAGTCCTAGTGTACGCTCGATTTCAACCTAAGACCTCCGGGGTTTCCCCGGAGGTCTTAGGTCTCAAACTGAGAGGTATTTACCAGGTCCGCTGGAAGACGATCTCGTAGGAATAATGGCCCAAGCAGAGCGAGTTCGAGCCTTGGCGCGCGATGCACTCCTCCTCAGTGGCACAATAATGCCCCTCAATCAGCCAGGGAATGGGTATTTCCCAATCTTTGCTGCTCATCACGTGGCTGATCTGGCTGGTGACGGGGCGTCCGGCGTTGTTATCCTCAACGACCAGCAATTCAAATCCATTCATGTGAAGATCGTATTGAGCGTGGCCCGGGCCCTTTTCGCCGCTGATGTGCCGGGGATTGTTGTAAGCGTCACCAATCACCACCTGATCCAGAGCATTCCCGGCTGCGTCTAATACCCACACATAGATTTGGTGACCGTACCCACACCCCGTGACCGTACCATTCATACTGACCCCTCCGTTTTCCTCGTTGGTCCATATTCGTTGGTGGACGACGACAAAATCGAAGGGCGGAGGGGTTAGCGTAGGGGTATCAGTAGGTGGCGCCGGGGTAAAGGTCGGCGTGGGTGTATCGGTGGAAGGCACGGGGGTTTCGGTGGGTGGGACGGATGTATGGGTGGGCGTGACGGTCGGTGTAGGGGTAGGTATGGGGGTTGATATTTCGGTTGGCATGGGCGTTGGGGTGCTAGTAGGAGTTGGCGTTGGCGAGTCGGTCGGCGCTGGGCTTGGCGTGTCGGTTGGTGGTCGTTGCGTAGGTGTTGGCGAAGCAGTCGCCGACTTGGATGTCGGCTGCGCAGCTATGGGCGCGGAGGTGGGTGAGACTGATATGGGTGGGGATGCGGCCTCACTGCAGCCCAGCAACAGCAATATAACCAACGACAGGCCAAACACTCGAAGCAGGTATATCTTGGGGTACATTTGTCTCCTCACGTATAGGGTTTCTAGACATTCACACGCCAACTCCACGCTCCGGCGCAGCGCGACTGAGTATATCACGGCTGATATCCAGTGACAATAACGTATGTACATGGAGGGACAAACGGATTCTCAAAATGCCTAGGGAGCAACACAGTAACCAAGGGGCATAACACCAGCCTCCGATACGAGTGATACTTGTCGTCAGTTTGCATCCGGGCTATAATCCATCCGCGTTTATGTGAGATTAACTAGCATTTCTTAAGGGAGCATCCAGCCGATGAGCGATCAAACAAGACAATCAACCGGCGCCGAAGAAGTAACCTGGAACCTGAGTGACCTATATGCCGCTGTAGATGACGCGGCGATTGATCAAGACCTGGACGAGGCGCACGACCGGGCCGGCGAATTGGCTCAGACCTATCGAGGGCGCATCGCCGAACTTGATGCAGAAGAGATGTGTACCTTGTTGCAAGAATACGAGAACATCCACGAGCTTTCCAAAAAAGTAGGTTCTTACGCCTATCTGAACTGGTCGGTGAACACAGAAGAGCCAGCCAACGGAGCCCTGTTGCAGAAGGCTACCGAGCGTGCCTCGCGCCTAAATCAGAAGTTGGTCTTCGTGGAGTTGGAGTGGGCTGATACGCCGGATGAAACAGCACTAGCGATTATGGATGACCCACGTCTGGCCCCAAGTCCAGATCGAACTTACCGTCACTGGCTTGAGATAGTCCGCCGCTACCGCCCCTACCTGTTAAGTGAGGCGGAGGAAAAAATCCTGGCCGAGAAGGCCATTACCGGTCGCTATGCCTGGATGCGCTATTTTGACGAGGTACACGGGGCGGCTCGCTATGAATTCGATGGCGAGATGTTGCCTCAACAGACGATCTTAACCAAGCTATACGACCCAGGTCCTGAGGTGCGCCGACGGGCGGCAGCCTCGGTCACCGTTGGTCTAAAGGACATAAGGCACACGACGACCTACGTTTTCAACAACATCTTGGCCGATAAGGCCTCTAATGACCAACTTCGCGGTTACCCAAGCTGGATCACTGCCCGCAACATGGATAACGAGGTTGATGACGAAACCGTAGAAGCACTGATCAGCGCTACCACCTCCTGCTATGAGATTGTGTCTCGGTATTACCGGCTCAAGCGCCGCCTGCTCGGCCTAGATGAACTTTTTGACTATGACCGCTACGCGCCGCTGCCGGCTGCCGATCGAAGCTACACATGGGACGAAAGTCGCGAAATCGTTCTAAACGCGTTCGCTGGATTCCACCTGCGTATGGCCGACACCGCCCAAATGTTCTTTGACAACCATTGGATCGACGCCGCGGTGCGACCCGGCAAGCGGAGCGGAGCCTACAGCCACGGTGTGGTACCGTCGGTGCACCCCTACGTCTTCATCAACTACGAGGCTACGCCCCGCGACGTGATGACCCTGGCTCATGAACTCGGCCACGGAGTGCACCAGACGCTGGCACGAGTCCAGGGTATGCTTCAGGCTGGTAGCCCCCTGACCACGGCCGAGACGGCCTCAGTCTTTGGCGAGATGCTTGTATTCCAGGATTTGATGTCGCGGGAGACAGACCCAGAGGTGCGGCTGGCGATGCTGGTGGGCAAGCTCGAGAACTCATTTGCAACGGTCTTCCGCCAGATATCTATGAATCGTTTTGAAGACGCAATCCACACCGCGCGTCGTACCGAAGGTGAACTGACTACTGAGCGCTATAACGAGTTATGGCTCGAGACACAACGCGCCATGTTCTTGGGCAGTGTCACTTTGACCGAGGATTACGGCCTCTGGTGGAGCTACATTCCACACTTCATCCATACTCCCGGTTACGTCTATGCTTATGCTTTTGGCGAACTGCTCGTTCTGGCACTGTACGCCCGTTACCAGGAAGTACAGGATGACTTCCCCGAGGCGTACTTAAACATGCTGAGCGCCGGAGGCTCGGACTGGGCCCATACGCTGTTAAAGCCACTGGGCGTCGACCTGACCGACCCCAACTTCTGGGGCAAGGGCTTCCAGATGTTAGACGATATGGTGAGCGAGGCGGAGGAACTGTCCGGGTAGACGAAGTGTCTTCGCCATGGCCCCACGTATGGCAAAGCGGCATCGAAAGGCCTCGATGCCGCTTTGCCATCAGGGCACCATAACCAATCCCATCTGAGCGAAGTGATGGTCGAAGGTGAAAGCTTGATTGAGTTCATGCCCCCGGGCCAATACCAGACAAGCACAATCGGTATAGCTCCAGTCCTTGTCGGTATACTGGCTGAAAACGCGCCAGGTCTCCTGCTCTTCAGCCGGGGAGAAGACCACCATTTCCACAAAGCGGCTGTTGCGCAGTCGGAGCCCCAATTGAAGCGCTACACGCATCCCCAGGCGTGCCTTGACGACTGTCATCGTTTCGTCGAATACGTGATTGCTCATCAGCAGAGCTTGATGCGAAGCCCGCGACTTGAGAAAATTAGCAGCCTGCAGGTGATGTGGGTCGGTGCGATCCACTAGCGCATATAGGGCGCTGGTATCAGCTATCACTTGTGTCATCTTCAGCCACCTTCAACGCGGGGCGCTCGCGCCAGTCGGTGCGGTAGAGGAATTGATCAAGATTCTCGCTGGTTATGCCATCATCGGGGCCTTCGGCAATGCCGATGATGGCCCAAAGAGGATCGTCTTCCCAACCCTCAGCCTGGCGGCGCTCGATGGCCTCGGTTAGGAGTTGCCGCAACAACGCCGACATGCTGAGGTTCTGGCGCTTGGCCTCTTCGGTTAGCCATTGATGTTGCCATTCTTCGAGGATTATCTGGGTGCGCTTCATCGGTCGGCTCCTTATTACACCACCATATTACATACACATTATACACCTGTTTATTACATTTGTCAAGAGGTTCTCACGTAGCGGCGTTTAACTCGTCCAGCAGTGCGTCAGTGGCCCAGTGCCCACGTGCGGCCGCCGCCTGCTCAATGGTCTCCCACAGCGCGATGCGATCGGCCTGGCATGGGATATTATATCGCTCGAAGATGGCGCGCGTGGCCGGATAGGTCATTACAACCTCAACGATGGATGTTTCGGCCTGGATATCAGCCTGCCCCCCGGCCGCTCGGTTTAGCTCACCGAGGAGTTGGTCGACGGACCAATGACCTTGAGCAGCAATTGCCTGTTCAATCGTCTCCCAAGCGGGGGAAGGGGCAGTTTGGGTGGGAATGCCGTAACGCTCGAAGACAGCGCGAGTCGCTGGCCAACGATCGACGGTTTCTTGGACGGTCATCTGGGGGCGAACAGGTAATCCCATCTTAGTCCCCTACAGGCCGAAGAGCCGGGCGGCATTGCCCCCCAGCACCTGATCCAGCTCGTCGGGCGCCAGACCCGACCCGCGTATGTCACCCAGCAAGCGGATGAAGCTCGGCTCCTTCTCCTGAGAAGGATAAATCAGTAGCGGATAGTCCGATCCGTACAAGATTTTCT
>JAUVPY010000334.1 GCA_030598425.1 Anaerolineae bacterium | reverse complement strand
TGGTTGAACGCATGTTTGAGCGGGTGGGCACCATTCAGTGTCGGGTGTTGGAACGTGCCCTGGAGCATCGCTGTGTCGGCGCCCATTGGCACGCCGATGACGTGGCGTTCAACACATCGCTTATGGTTTCACCCGATATCCTGCGGCGCTATGCCTTCCCCTGGTATCGCCGCATGGTCGACCTATGCCACGAATGTGGGGCGCTGGCCATCTGTCACAGCGATGGAAATCTTGACCCGATTGTGGAAGACCTGATAGACATCGGCTTTGATGGCCTGAATCCCATCCAACCCGAGGCCATGGATATCGTTGGGTTGAAAAAGCAGGTGGAGGGGAGACTGGGCCTGCTGGGGAACATTGGCTTAAGTTATACTCTGACGCGTGGCACACCCCAGGAGGTGGAGGCGGAGGTCAAAAAGCGTATCCGTGACCTGGCACCAGGCGGGGGCTATTGCCTGAGTTCCGCCAATTCGATCCCCGACTACGTGCCTCTTGAGAACTACCTGGCCATGCGGGATGCGTGGCTCAAGTATGGCCGCTATCCAATTCAGCTTGACTGACAGTTTCCACATGGCGCGCCGGAAGTGCGTTACGTCTGAGTCCTAAACCTTGGGAAAGACCTTGTCCAGAAAAAATCCTTTGACAAAAGTGTTGATAGCGTGTACTATGTGATCTATTAGATATAAATTATCAATTTTTCTGCCCCCAGAGGGTTGATGCGAACGGGAAAAGTTATCCCTGACCTTTCTCCCCCCACCTTTAAACAGCCAGACAACATTATCGAGCAAATGGAACAAGCCATCGTCTCAATTAGGTATGGAAGGAGAGGAGTCTCCAATGGCACCAAACATTCAAGCTCATCCGATCGTTGACGCGACTGCCATAGAGTGGGGGGAGCACCCCCGTGTCGCAGGCATCTACGTGAAAAAGCTGCTCACAGCCGATGAAAACCCACTGGCCAATGTGAACCTGGTAAAGGTCCCGGAAGGGGGTGTAGTCGGCCACCATATACATGTGGACCAGGTAGAAACGGTGTACGTCCTCAAGGGACAGTGTGTCCTGACTATCGGCGAAAACGAGACGCCGTTTAGGGCTGGGCAGATCGTCGCCCTCCTGGCTGGCGTGGAACACGAGCTACGCAACGTCGGGCCTGAGCCGGTGGAACTGATCACATTCTTCACACCGCCCATTGATTGAGGGTTGGAGGGGACTAGTCATGAACCTGGACAAGCGCGATCTGTTACAAATGTACAAGATGATGCTGCTCATCCGTCGCTTTGAGGAACAGTGCGTTGAATTTTATAAGAACGGTGAGATTCGAGGCTCGCTCCACCCCTGCATTGGCCAGGAAGCGACGGCTGTGGGGGCGTGTTATGCGCTGCGGAAGGACGACTATCTGACCTGCACCTACCGGGGTCACGGTCAAGCGTTGGACAAGGGATTGGATCCCAAAGAGGCCATGGCCGAGCTGTTGGGACGAAGCACTGGCTGCAGCAAAGGTAAGGGTGGCTCGATGCACTTCACCGATCCGGACGTCGGACTTCTGGGTGAGAATGCCATCGTCGGCGCCGGCGCGCCCATTGCCGTGGGTGCAGCGCTGAGCGCCCAGCTCGACGGTATCGACCGGGTGTCGATTACGTTCTTTGGCGATGGCGCGGTCAATCAAGGTGCTTTTGCGGAAGCCCTCAACTTGGCCGCCGTCTGGAATGCGCCGATCATCTTCTTCTGCGAGAACAATCTCTATTCGGAGATGACGCCCATTGCGGACATGGTGAACATAGAACAACTGGCCGACCGGGCAGCCGGTTTTGGCATCCCCGCGGTCACTGTGGACGGCTACGATCCGGTGGCCCTCTACGAGGCGACGCTCGCCGCCGTAGACCGGGCGCGCAGCGGCGGTGGACCTACTTTCATCGAGGCCATGACCTATCGCTTGGTGGGTCACATGATCGGCGACACGGAGCCTTACCGGACCCAGGAAGAAGTCGCTGAATGGCGGGCCCGCGATCCCATACACGCCTTTCCTCAGCGGCTGGTCGATGAATTTGGTGTGTCCCAGGCGGAGATCGAAGCCGCCCAGGCTGAAGTCGAAGCCCAAATGGCGGAGGTTGTGCGTTTCGCCCTGGATAGCCCCTGGCCGTCGGCCGACGAGATAGCCCAGGATATATTTGCGTGAGGGATAAGGAGCGAACCCGATGCGAGAGCTGACTTACGCGCAGGCCTTGCGTGAGGCAATCACTGAGGAAATGGATCGTAACCCAAACATTATTCTACTGGGCGAGGACATCGGCGTTTACGGCGGTGTGTTTAAGGTGACCGAGGGGCTGCTGGCGCGCTACGGCCCGGAGCGGGTGCGCGAGACGCCGATTTCGGAGGCGGGCTTCGTCGGCGCTGCTGTGGGCCTGGCTATGACCGGGAAGCATCCCATGCCGGAGCTGATGTTCGCGGATTTCGCCTGGGTGGCGGCCGACCAAATTTTTAACCAGGCGGCCAAGATGCGCTACATGTCGGGCGGCCGGGTCAAGGTGCCGATGGTTATCCGCACCCAACAGGGCGGCGGTCGCGGGAACGCGGCCCAGCACTCACAAAGCCTGGAGACTATCTTCACCCATATCCCCGGCCTGAAAGTGGTACTGCCGGCCACACCTTACGACGCCAAGGGATTGCTCAAGTCGGCGTTCCGTGAGGAGAATCCGATTGTGTTCGTTGAGCATAAGCTTCTTTATGCTACACGGGGACCGGTGCCTGAGGAAGAGTACACCATCCCACTGGGTCAGGCCGAAATCAAGCGTGCCGGAGACGACGTAACCTTGGTGAGTCTGTCCCGCACCGTGTTGCACGCCTTGGAGGCGGCCGAGGAAATGGCCCAAGAGGGCGTTTCCGTCGAAGCGATCGACTTGCGCTGTACCGTTCCTATGGACCTTGAGACCATTCTCGAATCAGTGCGCAAGACCAACCGGCTGGTGGTAGCCCACGAATCACATCGCCGTCTGGGTATCGGAGCCGAGATCGCAGCCCTGGTGCAGGAGCACGCTTTTGACCACCTTGACGCGCCCATAGAGCGCGTCGGTGCCATGGATGTCCCCATTCCCTACAGCCAACCTCTGGAAAGCCAGGTTTTGCCCGGGGTTGATCATATCCTGGAGGCGATTAGACGCGTCATTGTCTAAGACGCGTCATCGCTTAATTAGAGGGAATAAGACACAGACTTCCGCGGTTTCAGCCTCAGGTGTTGAGGCAACTTGGTAAGTGTCGTGACGTGGAAAGCAAGGAGGTGAAACCGATGGGCGACCCAATCTTGAATTTAGACTACAAGCCCCACTTGCCGCCCAAGACTGACTACGGAATTGCCATTGCCGGCTGCGGCGGCATCGTCACCTACGCTGCTCTGCCTACCTATGTCGAACATGACCTCAACGTTGTCGGATGTTACGACGTAAATCGGGAAACGGCTGAGAGCACTGCCAGTCAATTCAACATCCCCAAAGTTTACGATAGTCTGGACGATTTGGTGGCCGATCCAGAGGTTGAGATCGTAGAGATTTCGGTGCCACCTCAGTATCAGTTTGATATCGCACGTCAGTCCATCGCTGGCGGCAAACATCTGCTTTGCCAGAAGCCACTTTCCGACAACCTATCCCGCGCGGCTGAGATCGTGCTATTGGCCCGAGACGCAGGTGTCAAACTAGCCGTGAACCAGCAGTTGCGCTGGGGGCAAGGCATTCGCGCCGCCCGCACTCTGATCCGTAAGGGCTGGATCGGTCAGGTTACGGACGCATCCATTCAGGTGAGCGTGAACACGCCATGGGACATGTGGGGTTGGCTGGTAGAATCGCCACGGCTGGAGGTGTTGTTCCACAGCATCCACTACATAGACGCCATGCGCTCGCTGCTCGGTGATCCCGAATGGATCACGAGCCGCCACACGCGTTATCCGCTTCAGGGTAAATTGCGAGGTGAGACTAAAACTATCACTATCCTTGACTACGAGTGGGGCCTCCAAGCGCTGATCGCCGACAATCACTACAATCAAAGCGACGACTACTTCGCCACATTTCGCTTCATTGGCACCGAGGGGTTCATCAGCGGAACATTGGGCGCCATGTACAACTATCCCCATGGTCGGCCCGACACGCTGGAATGGAGCAGCAGGAGACACTATCCAGACAAGCGCTTTGACGCCAAGCTAGAGGGCAAGTGGATTCCAGATGCTTTCATCGGCCCAACCGCCTCGCTGATGCAGGCCATCCAGGAAGACGGGGAG
>JAUVPY010000136.1 GCA_030598425.1 Anaerolineae bacterium | reverse complement strand
GGCTGAAGGTCCGCTTTGTCGAGAGAGCGCGCGAATACCTGGGTGTCGAGAACCTGGAGGGCAAGCCCGCCGACCATGTGGGTCAGCTTTCCAAGGAGCCGGTGCGAGCCGAAGTGCTGCGGCAAGCGGCGATAGTCAGACCCTTCATCCAGATGGAGGCAGACCGCTGGGTGCCTGGCACGGGGATGGGGGCGGACGTGTGGGAACACAATATCGCCAATGTCATGCAATTTGTAGATGTACGTGAAGAAGTGGTCGTGCATCACCTGGATGAGCTGAGATACCAGACGTTTACCGAGTGTAAGTAACCTGAGTTCGGAGTTCCCAGCAGGAAAATCATCCTGAGTAGCCGTAAGGCGGTATCGAAGGGTGATTTCCCGAGCCCGCACCCCTCGACACTTGCGCCTGCGCGCAGTGCAGGTGTACGGCTCTTTGAGCCTACTCGGGATGCTATGTGGAATTAATCCCGAACTCAGGTTAAGTAGGATTTCCTATCGGTAGTTGTGGGGCGCCACAAAGACAGACTTCTAGCGGGCAGTAGTTGACTACCTGCTGGCCCCATCGGTTGCAGTTCTTGCCTCTGCCTGGGCGAGAACGCGCCGTATCCGCTCCTTCTCTGTCAAGATATCGCCTGCCTCGTCCACGGCTACAATAGCCCCGTCGATGGCCCGAGTCTTGACCTGACCGGGAACATAGGGGTTATTCTTCAATTGTGGCGCGTCGAGAATCCCGATCCTGATGGCGTAGGCCAGGCTGGCCGGGTCGCATAGCGGATCCTCCACTCTGCCCGCTCCCAGCTCTCGGATGGCGTTGATAAGTTCGAGCGTCTCTTCGATCAGTTGGTCTTTGCGACGTTGGACCTCAGGATCGGCCGACATATCCGGCACCCCTTTCAGACACGTCCGCATCACCCAATGGGCCATCTTGCAGCTCTCGATGACCTCCTGTGCGCTGGCCGCATGGTCGGCCTCGCTGTAGCTGACGACGTGGACGATGGCCGGCCGGATAGCCATTTGCACATAGACAGACTGAACCAATTGGGCTCGGGCGTAGTCAGCGTCCACAGGGTAGCTGAGCAGGCCGGCCCGGGCGTGGCGCCAGATGCGGAAGGCATCGTCGGCGTGCGACTCGGCCAGTTCAATCTGGGCCAAGGTCTTGGCCAGATCCATCTTGTGGGACAGGTGGGGAGGCGTCTCAAACATGTAGGGGCTGATGTAATCTTTGACCCCGGCCTTCTTAGCCACGTGGGCATAAATATACGCAGCCGCACACACCACCACGTCGTGCGCGTCGCGCAGGCCCCAGTGATAGGGCTCGTTGCCTTCCACGGGGATGTTGCGTGCGCCGTGCCAGCGCATCAACTCGATGTGCTCGCGGATGGACTGCTCCATCGGCGAGGGACCTCGCCCGTCCATGGCGTTGAACCAGAATAGGGAGGTGGCACACCAGGCGTTGCGGATTGTACGCTGCAGCACTTCAGCGTAGCGGATGTGGTCTGTGGTGCCCGAATAGGAGCGCAGCAGAGGATAATTCCCTCGTCGGGATGCCTGGTACAGTCGCTCGAGATCCTCCTCGGTGCGAAAGGGAACCCCGCCCGCTCCTTTGGCCTGGGGATCTTGCCGTTCCGGGTGGAAGAAGTTCTCCTGGGCATCCTGGTCCGACCCCAGGGAAATGACATCCAACACCCTCGCCTCGGCGATTTGCTGGATGCCTTCGACCGTGGGCGTTATCTCCTCCGCCGGCACGCCGAAATGGTGGCGGATGATAGGCAAGGGGGCTTTCCAGCCAATGCGCTGCATGACGTCCTGCGGATAGTCCTGGGGCTTCATTCCGTCCAGCGGCGTGCCCTTGAGGTAAGCAAGGACTGCCGCCGGCGGGTCTCGGCCGTCGAAGACGGCCTCGAACATACCCGTCTGGCGAGCGACCTCAGCCACGGGAGGGGTACCCCCAAACACCAGGCGCTTGTGAGCCAGCCCCGCTTCCTCCAGGGCGCGCTTAAAATCTCGCAGGAGCAAGACTGCGTTCTCTGGGGTCAGGCGATAGCTGACGCCGATAATGTCGGGATCGACCTCTTGGGCAGCGGCGATCAAGGCTCTAACAGAAGTCGCCGGACCGGTGAATTCCGTTCGATAGCCCAGCTCCTGAGCCAGGCCCAAGAAGCGGGTTACGCCGCCGATGTGAACGCACTCGCCCAGGGCCGCGCCGAGTATCTTCTTGGTCATGGAGATCCTCCTGACGCTTCCAAATAGCGCTTCAGCAACCGGAGCCCTACTTGGGGCTCGTCTTCGGCCAGCAAGCCAGCCGCCCAGAAAACATAACCCCGGTCCAGGTAGAGGCGTGCCCGCCGGGGAGCCAAAAGGAAGGGATCCCGCTGGTCTGCCACAGCGCCCTGCAGTATGAACCGAGCCTGATGGTGATGGGCGAAGACGCCTCCGGTGCCCACTACTATGCCCACCTGGCTCAGATCCTTGCCCCGCTGAATGAATATTGGTCCCTGCGGGGTCATCAACTCTTCCAGCCGGCCGGCGTGCCGGGCGATGGCCAGCTCGACCGCCCCTCGCCCCAGCGCGGCATCCAGCGCCCAGTCCTCCTTCGTCTCAGGCAGGTGACCCACGTCCCGGCGTAACTGTTCGGCTCGGACCTGCCGGTCCCCCGCCCCGCTCTTCACCGGGGCTATGGACACCCTGGCCTGATCTAAAGCGGCCAAGAGGGATGGCGCGCTGACCCGCAGACCCAGGTCACCTTCCACAGTGCGCTTAATACGTGGTTCCGGCAATCCGCGATAGATCACCTCTCGCTGGGTCGATTGGCCGTCGGCCACGGAATGGACATCCGTCGTGGCCCCGCCCACATCCACGACCAGCAATTCTCCCCAGCCAGACTCTCTGGTCAGGCCATCGGCCAGCAGGCGTGCGCCGGCCAAGACGGCCGAGGGCGTCGGCATAGCGACAGCCTCAAGCAGCTCCTCGGCCCGGTCCAGCCCCTTGGCCGCCACGATGTGTTCCAGGAACACCTGGCGGATCACGTGCTGAATCGGCTCGACGTTGAGTGTGTTGAGGCGGGGCATGACATTCTCCGTGAGCCGAGCATCCACCCCGAGCTGGCGGAAAATGCCCATAACCTGCTCGCCGACCGCTTTGTTACCCGCCACCACGACCGGCACCCGCAAGCGGGACTCGGCCAGCATCACCGCGTTGTGGACGACGGTGGTCGCCTCGCCGCCATCGGTTCCTCCGGCCAGGAGGATGATATCGGGTTGCAGCCTCTCCATCTTGGCCACTTCGTGCCGCGTGAGCTGGTAGCTGTACACGTCTTGCACCACGGCGCCGGCACCCAGCGCGGCCCGGCGGGCGGCCTCCGCCGTCAACTCGGGCACCAGGCCAATGGCCACCAGAGAGAGTCCACCGGCGGCGCTGGAGCAGGCCAGCCGCAGTGTGAAGCCGGCCAGGTCCCGCTTACGCAGACCCACGCCAGCAGCAGCCAGGGCCCGTTTCAGCCCCAGGGTGACATCCCTTTCCACCGTGGTGGCACTTTTCCCCCGGGCCAACACCTCGGCCGCCGCCAGGTCCACCACGACCACCTTGGTGTAGGTGCTGCCAATGTCTACCAGCAGAGCCGTGCAGTCTCTCACATCAGTCTCCGCTCTGTTGCACACCTAAACCACACAATCTCCGCAAGATAGCGAGATGGGATCAATAGATCACGCCCCGGTCCCTAAACCACCTTCTTCCACCAAGAAGGGCAAAAACCGTCTGCTCATTTTATGATCTTACCACGCTTGATCTATCCTCGCAATGCGGTTAGGTACTTGAACACACATCTCCAGCTACTGGTTGAAAGGCACGATAAGTTGTGTATTGGGTTAGCCAATGTGGCTGCGACGCGTTAAACCTGTAAGTGGCGAGGATATGAGCACGGTTTACGGGTAAATACCAGCATAACATAGCCCCGAAATACTGCTCCAAGCAGGCTTGACATTTGGTGCTTCTGGGTATACAACATACCCGGTTTATCGAACACCCAACCTCCAATTATTCCCCGATAAGAGTTAGCATTATCATCGCATTGATAATCTTTGGATCGCTGCGAGGACATAATGGCTTTGGGACCTTTAGAAGCACCAAGCCCTGTTTCACAACTTGTGAGTGGCTCGCCTCATCCGACGAGGTTGATAGCTTCCGAATGTAAACACAAGAAGATATAGCGCAACACTGAAAATGAGTAATAGAATCGGAGAGACTCATGAGACTGAAATGCTTGGGATGCGACGCACTGGCACGCATCGTTTACCTGTGCGCCGCCCAATCCTCACATATTGTGGACGTAGAGCTATTCCAGCTTGGCCTACATAATGACCCATCTGACTTGCGGGCTCGGCTACAAGAGCAGATTGACGCCACGACCGGACAGGGATATGACGCAATTGTGCTGGCTTATGGGCTGTGTGGTCAAGCCACCACAGGGTTGATTGCCAGGGATATCCCTTTGGTCATTCCACGTGCCCATGACTGCATAACCCTCTTCCTGGGAGATCGTGAACGATACAAAGACGAATTTGAGAATAACCCAGGGACCTTTTGGTATACCCTGGACTACATAGAACGGAAGGATAGTGCTGGGACAGCTTTGTCTTTGGGCTCAGGTTTGGACACAGACATAAATGCGATCTACGACGAGTATGTGGAAAAGTACGGTGTGGACAATGCCGACTACTTAATGGAGGTTATGGGAGCCTGGCAAAGCCATTATCAGCGCGCCGTTTTTATTGACATGGGTGTTGGAGATGGCGCGGCTGTCGAGGCTGTCGCTCAGAGTGAAGCGACCAGGCGTGGCTGGATTTTTGAGCGTGTAACGGGTGATCTCGTGCTGATCCGTCGATTGCTGGCGGGAGATTGGGGAACGGACTTTCTATCACTCGAGCCTGGTCAGCAAATTACAATGAGCTACGACGATAATGTTATCGGATGTCTGAAACACGATCAAGATGGTGGTTAAACTGGTTTCCTGGTAAGTGCTCCTTGGTCGGCAACGTCAAGCCGCAAGAAGGAATTGTTTGAGGTTTAACGCCAGGAGCACGTGAAGTCACCAGCGGACCGCAGAGAAAGAGGCCGTAGCAGAATTTGCTACGGCCTCTTTTGGCAAGTGCCGTCCACCAATTACTTGACATAACTAGAGCGCGATCTTATGCTATCATCATCAGTGACCATTTCCAGGGCAGGCGTCGGACCAGCCGGTGAATATGGCTGAGATTTCCTTTGGATTTCCGCCCAAATCGTAGCCGGTGATTTTGACCGTCGCAAAACCGACAATGCGGTACACCACGTTGGAGCCGGTACCTTCACCTATGTCATACACCGGAATCCGATACTTGTACAGCGCTGGATCGTACTTCAGCCTTTCCAGCTGTGTGCGGGCCACCCCGTCGCTGTTGACGTTGCCTGTCAGCGCCCATACCCAGTCGTAGGTGTTGATCACCGTGTCGTTGGGGTCCTTGTGCTCTGGTTCGCGATAATCGTGCATGGCCAGCCCGGGGTTGAACAGCGCTTCGGCTAGGTATCCCTCGCTGTTTGGATTGGAACCGACTGCTTCGCTGTCGTCGGTCCAACGCACCCAACCGAAGCTGCCGGAGCCAACTCCTTCCCTGATGTTGGGAACTTCCGTTCCTACAGGAACACTCAGGGGTGTCGGTATAAACTGTGATGGGCAGTAGGTGACAGCCAACGCCGTCCGATACGGTGTTCTTGCCTCTGGCGCCAGTGATGCGCATGACCGTGTGGGCATACGTGGGGATTGGGTCGGTCAAATAGTTGGAGACGAGGGGCACGCCCAGCAGTTGGGGTTGGTCGTACCAGGTTTCCACCGCGACCACGCTGTTGGGCACCCACGGGACCGGTTCGTCTTTGACGTTGAGCGCGCAGTTGAAGGCGTCGTTTTGCTCTTTCAACCGGGCCACCAGCTCGTCGGGGTTGATCTGCGACTCGCGGGGGATGCCGTACAGCGCCGTGAAGTGCTCGTAGCCATCCATGCCTGGATGCAGAATCAGATCGTCGAAAGGATAGTCTTCTTCACGCCGCTCGGGCGTGCTGCAATCACATCCCCCGTGGTGATTGTGGTGGTCAGCCGCGCAGTCGTCGTTGCAGGGGGGGTCTTCGCACGGTTGGCCGGTATCCACCAGATAGTGGGAGATGATCAGGGTCCCATTCGGATCCCCGGACGCCACGTCATAGTCCAACTGTTGGGATATGGCGTCCAGCGTGTGCGCGGCCACGTAGTCGTAGCCGATGTTCTCGAGCTCGGTCTGCCTGAAGTCCAGGTACTGGCCCCGCGCCGCGTAACGGGTGGCCTCACGATCGGCGTTGACCAGCACGATGTAGCCGCGGATCGCCCAGCCTACCTCTATGACGCCGATGAAGAGCAGGAGCAGCAGCGGGGTGATGAAGGCCATCTCCACCAGGCTCTGCCCCTTTTGGCCGGGAGGACCCACTTTGTTCCCCTCAGCCGCCTGAACGTCCCTGTTCTTGGTCTTGCGGAGCATAACTCACCTCCTGGGTCCAACCAACGCCCTCTACACCGGCGCGAAGAAGAGCAGAGTCTGGAGCAAGCTGGCCAGGAGGCTGAACACCAGCATCACGCGCAGACCGGTCTCACCCGAGCGCTGGCGTAGCTCACGCACCTGAAACTCGCCGCCTGGCCCAGCAGCCAGGCGATACCTGCGCCTGCCAGCGCGCTGGTCGCCATAAACGGAATAACGCCGGGTGCGAAACTCACGCTAGGTGGCAAGGTTAAGCTGATCAGGATCGCCAGCCCGATCACCAGCGCCACGCCCATGGCGCCTCCCAACAGCCCCAACAGT
>JAUVPY010000236.1 GCA_030598425.1 Anaerolineae bacterium | reverse complement strand
GTAGATGGTAATGCGACGCGGCGCGCTGGCCAATGCCTTCTCTACGAGAAACGTGGGAATGCGAACGTGCCGCCCTCGCGCCGCTCCGCCAGCGGGGTAAGCATGCGGCCCGACACGCGCAGCAGCACTGCTGAGTAGTTCCAGCCCCTCGTCGTTATCTATCTGGATCCCCGTGTGTTCCAGCACATCCAGAGCGCTCAGGAAAAGGGTCTCCTTTTGGTCTTCGGATAACACTTTGAGTCGAGGGGTGGCCGATATCGTGGAGCTGGCTTTCACTATCAGGGATCTCCTTTCATATCAGATTGGCTGAGGGAAAAGCCGCCTGGGAAGGGGTCATCAGGATCGAGGACGAATTGATGAAAACCGGTCAGGTAAGCCCGTCCGGTCACGCTGGGCACGATGGCTTTGTACTCGCCTACCTGGGTCTCTTCCAATATCTGGCCGGTGAAATGGGTGCCGATGATGCTTTCGCTGACGAACCGCTGTCCGATCCTTAGCTCTTCCCTGGCGTGCAGCGCAGCCATCCTGGCGCAGGTGCCGGTGCCGCAGGGGGAGCGGTCTATCGTACGTTCACCAAAGGTGGCGACGTTGCGGGCGCGCAAGGAACCGTCTGTCTGGTGCTCGGCTGGGTCGTGAAACTCCACGGCGTCAATGGTGTTCACGAAAGGCAGCGCCGGGTGTTGCACCGAGAGCTGGGCGTTGGTCGCGTGGCGCAGGCGAGTGCCCAGATCGGCCAGCCGCCTTGCGTTGCGGGGTACAAGCTCCAGTCCAATCTGCCTCGCCTCAACCAAAGCAAAGAAGCCACCACTGTAGACGATATCCACAGACAACTCGCCCAGATCCGGAACCGACAGGCGTGCGTCAAGTTGATAGGCGAATACCGGCGTGTTGTTGAAAGAAACCTCAAGGGCGCGACCCTCTTCGACGCGAGCCTGAGTGTGGACCAGGCCCACCGGGGTGTCGAAGGTCACGGTCGTCTCTGGCTCGACGGCTGGCAGCATTCCGGTCTCCAGCACGGTAGTCGCAGCGCCTATAACAGCGTGGCCACACATCGTAGTGTATTGCTGGGTGTTCATGAAGATCAGGCCAAAATCGGCGGCCGGATCCGAGGGGCTGGTGAGCAGCGCGCCGTACATATCTTGACGGCCTCGCGGTTCGAGCATCAACAGACCGCGGAGGCCGTCAAGTTCATTCCGAGCGTAGAGCATCTTCTCCGCTATGGTGGCGCCACGCAGGGGCGGCAGACCACTGATCACCAGGCGCGTCGGTTCTCCGGCTGTGTGCGAATCTATAGCAGAGATGACGCGCGTGAGCCGGGCCATTGGTTACACTTCGCGCACGTCGACGATTTCCTGACCTTCAATCTTGCCTAGCACAGCAACCAGATCGTCCTTAGGAACGCCTCGAATCTTGAAGACTTCATCCCAGTAACCTGGATGTTTGGGGGCTGGGACGCCGCCGGCGGCGCAGATTCCCCAACCCTGGGAAGCAATGGCGCTGGTGATCTTGGCAAATTCTCCGGTTTTGTCCGGCACACGTATCGTGACCCGCACGCCGGGCCCGGTTCCCCCCAGCAAATTGGTCAACTCGGCCAGCAGGTCGGTTTCGGTAATGATGCCGACAACGATGCCTTGCTCCAGGACGGGCAGACAACCGATCTTGTTCTTGACCATAAGGCGGGCAGCGTCTTCCAGCGTGGCGTTCAGATCTATCGTGGCGACGTCTTTGGCTTTGATCATCGCGTCTTTGACCGTGAGGCCAGACAGGTAGCGGGTGATCTCCCAAACGTCCAAACTTCCCAGCCGGCCTGGGTCTACCAGTAGTCTCTGACGAGTGACCAGGCCTATCAAGCGTTTTCCGTCGCCGACGATGGGCAGGTGACGGATGTCGTTTTCGCCCATATAGCTTTCTGCTTCGACGATAGACATGGTTGGCTCCGCCATCAACGGGTGCCGGGTCATATAGTCGTTGACTAGCATTTGGTGGCCTCCTGTGTGAGGGTTAACGCTAAGGCTAAGCCTAAGGCTAAGGTTAAGGTGGAGGGCGTGTTGATAGTGTTTTCATGATTTTGTTGAGATCGTGTGCGATTTTATTAAGACTCTGGTGAAGCTTGGCAAAGCCGGCCGGTGTCAGATAGTTCAGATCGCGCGCGACATAGGCTTGACTCTGGACCTCGTAGCACGAACCACGAGCATTCAGGTAGAACCTGGCCTTATCCTTGCTTGTTTGTCGGCCGAATGCCTCGGCGATGTTGCTGGTGATGGACATGGCTGCGCGCCGCATCTGACTGGTCAGGGCGTACTTTTCCTCCTCTGGAAAAGCATTGGTCAATTCATAGATATGCAAGACCACCTCATGCCCCTTCTGCCACACCGGCATCTCTGCGAAGTGCCTGTACCCCACTCTTCACCCTTCCCCCAGGCTCGCCCTCAACCTCAACCTTAACCTTAGCCTCAGCCTCCACTCGTCGTAACCACGGGCTCCAACCTGCGCAGCTCTTCTAACGGAATGTGGCAGAGGATGCGGTGTCCATCCCCGTTGTCCCGCCAGGGAGGTACTTCTTCCTCGCAAATCTTGCCCCCATCGGGCAACATCTCCCCGCGACGCGGGCAACGGGTGTGGAAACGACAGCCACTGGGCGGGTCGAGCGCGCTGGGCACGGTGCCGCTCAGACGGACGTGTTTCTGTTCCACGCTGGGATCAGGAATGGGGACTGCCGAGAGCAGAGCTTCAGTGTAAGGGTGATAGGGCGGTGCATAGATGGCCTCGGCCGGTCCAATCTCGGCAATCTGACCCAGGTACATCACGGCGATGTGATCGCAGAAGAAACGCACCACACTCAGGTCGTGGGCGATGAAGATCATGGTGGTGCCCAGCTCCTGCTGGATCTCCATCAGCAGGTTTAGCACGGCTGCCTGGACCGATACGTCCAACGCCGAGACAGGCTCGTCGCACAGCACCAACTCCGGGCGGCCGGCGATGGCGCGGGCGATGCCCACCCGTTGTTTCTCGCCGCCGCTGAGCTGGCGAGGCAGCCGGTCATAGTAGCGTTCACCCAGCTTCATCATATCCAGCAGGCGGATGACCTCGTCATGGACCTGGTCAGACGGCACGGTTTTAAAGCGCCGCAGCGGACGCCCGATCTGGGTGCCGACGGTAAAAGAGGGATTGAGCGTAGAGTCAGGGTTTTGGAAGACCATTTGCAGTTCCTGAATGATCGCTATGTCCCGCTTGGATGCCGGTTTCGAGATGTCCAAGCCTATGAACTCGAGTTCGCCGTCAGTCGGCTTTTCCATGCCGATGATTGTCTTTACCAGCGTGCTCTTGCCGCAGCCCGACTCGCCAACGACGCCCAGCGTCTCCCCTTTCTGCACTTGAATGCTGACGTCATCCACAGCTTTGACGTATCGTTTCTCCCGGGTGATAAGCTTCTTGGAGGGCGCTTCATAGTAGGTTTTGACGTGCTCCACTTTCAGGATCGGTTCGGCAGTCTCATCTACTTCTGCCAGGGCCGAAAGATCGGGGATCAATCCCTCAGGGGGGGTCCAGCCCTCTTGTGCGATCTCTTCGGCAAAGTGGCATCGCGCCCAATGGCGAGGCTCGATCTGACGCAGTTCCGGCCTTTTCCGGCGGCACTCCTCCCGGGCGTAATCACAGCGCGGCTCAAAGATGCACCCAGGTGGCAGGTTCGTAGGTGAGGGCACCCGCCCCGGTATGGGATACAGGTAACTGCTGCGCTTGTCCATGCCCAGCCGGGGCACGCAACGCATCAGCCCCTGGGTGTAGGGGTGGTAGGGTTGCAGATAGACGTCTTCCACCGAGGCGCGCTCGACGATCTCACCCGCGTACATGACGCCTACTTTGGTGGACACGCGGGCTACGACGCCCAGGTTGTGGCTGATGTACATGATGGCCGTGTCGAATTCCCTCTGTAATTCAGCGATCAGGTCCAACACAGCCGCTTCGACGGTCACGTCCAGGGCGGTGGTCGGCTCGTCCATGATCAGTAGGGCCGGGTCGTTGAGCAAGGCCATAGCGATGACGACGCGCTGCTGTTGTCCACCCGAGATCTGGTGAGGATAGCGCTGCATCACGTTGGCTGGGTCGGGCATATAGACCCTTCCCAACATTTGGATACATATTTCCTCGGCCTCTTCCTGTTCTATACCCCGGTGCACGGTCAGGACCTCAGTCATCTGATCGCCCAGGCGCATAGAAGGATTGAGGGCCTGCATCGGATCCTGGTAGACCATGGCAATGCGGTCGCCCCGAATATGGCGTAGTTCTTCTTCTGGGCAGCCCACCAGATCCTGACCCTGAAAGAGGATACGGCCGCTCACGATGCGGCCGTTGCGACCCAGGAAACTGACGATACCAAAGGCCACGGTGCTCTTGCCACAGCCCGACTCGCCGACGATACTGTGTGCTTCGCCGCGCTGGATCTCAAAGCTAACGTCGCGCACGGCCGGCACGTCCCCCGTACGCGTCTCATATGAGATAGCCAGGTTCTCGACTTTCAGAACCGGAGTTTTAGTGCGATGGTCGTCTGTGTTTGTCGTCCACCCGAAATCCACACTCATGTACTTCTCCTAAGGCTAAGGTTAAGGTTAAGGCTAAGGTTAAGGCTAAGGTTAAGGCTAAGGTTAGGCTAAGGTTAAGGTTAAGGCTAAGGTTAAGGCGGAGGGCGCGTTGATAGTGTTTTCATTATCTTGTTGAGGTCGTGTACGATTCTGTTCAGGCTTTGGTTGAGTTTGGTAAAGTCGGCTGGCGTCAGGTAGTCCAGATCGCGCGCAACATGGGCTGGACTTTGGATCTCGTAGCAAGAACCACGGGCATCCAGGTAGAACCTGGCTTTATCCCTGCTTGATTGTCGACCGAATGCCTCGGCGATGTTGCTGGTGATTGACACGGCTGCGCGCCGCATCTGACTTGCCAGGGCGTACCTTTCTGTATCGGGGAAGGAACCGGTCAACTCATAGATCTGCAAAACCGTCTTATGCCCCTCCTGCCACACCGGCATCTCTGTGAAGTGCCTGTACCCCACTCTTCACCCTTCCCCAGCCTCGCCCTCAACCTCAACCTCAACCTTAACCTTAACCTTACTTATTGGTAGCGTAGCGACTCTTCGCGCATACCATCGGCCAGCAAGCTCAGGCCAACGACTACGGAAGAGATGGCCAACGTCGGCCAGATCACGGCCCAGGGGTTGCTAAAGATGTGCTCATGGCCGACTTGCACCATGCCCCCCCAGTCGGGGTTGGGCGGTGGCAG
>JAUVPY010000106.1 GCA_030598425.1 Anaerolineae bacterium | reverse complement strand
CTCACCGTTGAGAAAGGAGACATTCAATGTATCATAAAGTCCTCATCGTAGGCAACCTGGGCAGCGATCCTGAAATGCGCTACACACCGGACGGAACGCCAGTAACTAATTTCTCAGTGGCAACTAACTATCGCCGGAATAAGCCGGACGGAACCCAATTTGAGGAGACCACCTGGTTCCGTGTCACCGCTTGGCGGCAGTTGGCCGAAATCTGCAACCAATACCTGTCAAAAGGACGGGCAGTGTTCATTGAGGGCCGTTTGAGACCAGATGAAAACGGTGGCCCTCGAGTCTGGACTGGCAACGACGGCCAGACGCGAGCCAGCTATGAGGTGACAGCCAGCACAGTAAGGTTCCCAGGGGGGCGCGGCGAAGGAGAAGCTGATTCGTCCGTCTCCTTAGAAGAGCCACCACCCCAAGAGATGGGCGAGGACGAGATTCCGTTCTAGGGACCGTCTCCCACATACCAGGAACCATAAGTCCCCATCCGCTCCAATTAGTCAACAACGAGTAGGGTCGTTTCGTCGTGCCAAATAAGCTGAGACGAATCGACCCTGTTTTGTTCGGCCAGCGACGCAGGGCGTCTCTACACGATGCAGCCGTTTCAACCCACCTCACCACATTGTGTATCCACCATCAATTGTGATGATGCTGCCGGTCATGTAATCGATCTCGGGAGAGGCCAGGTAAAGTGCCAGGCGGGCCAACTCCTCCAGTTCGCCCAGCTTGCCCAGGGGTACCAGGTCCATAACCTTCTCGTTGAGTTCCTGGTCGTTGATGAAGAAGTCCACGTTGGGTTGCGTGCCGTAATAGCCAGGTGCGATAGAGTTGACCTTGATGTTATGGGGTGCCCACTCCATAGCCAGCGTCTTGGTTAGCATGTCCATGGCCGCTTTGGAAATCTCGTAGGAGCCGCCGTGGAAATACTTGTTGACGATGGAGCCGGAAATGGAGGATATATTGATGATGCGGCCGCTTTTCTGCTCGATCATCACTTTGCCCACTTCTCTAGAGACAAGGAATGTGCCACTGACATTCGTGTCGATGACAAACCGAAATTCCTCAAGAGAAGTCTCCTCCGGCGGCTTATTGACCCGCATAGCGCCCGCGTTGTTGATAAGGATGTCGATGCGGCCTGTTTGATCAACCGTCTTCTCCACCAGATTCTGGATGTCTTCCTCGTTGATGATGTCAGCCTTGACTGGCAACACTCGCTCGCCGGTGGGTGACAGTTGACTTGCTGCCTGCTGAAGGACGCCCTCCCTTCTACCGCAAATGACGACGAAGGCACCCTCGTCGTGGAAACGTCTCGCAATCGTGATCCCGATGCCGGTTCCTCCACCGGTAATGATGGCCGTCTGATTTTCAAGTTGCCCCATGTTACCCTCCTTTCGTCGACGTCGTGGGTCATGCTTTGTCCGTCATCCATAACAAACTGGACCTTAACTCACATTTTTTGATTTGTCAATACCCGTATGCTCTCTAACGCGCCTGGCCGATTGACACAAGCAATAGGGTTATTGTACAATCGCCAACGAGATCACCACACCAGAGAGGAAAGCCACTATGGCCGAAATCATCGAATCGGACGTCATCACCGGTGTCAAATTCGCCAACTTGAAGATCTGGGGCGACGAGCGAGGTCGTTTCCTGGAGACATTCCGCAAGGAGTGGTTCCCCGAACGGAGTTGGGAGATCATCCAAACCAACTTCAGTTACAGCCAAGCCGATGTATTAAGAGGGCTGCACTATCATCTTCGCCAGGTAGATTACTGGTTTGCACTTCAGGGGACGATCCGGGTAGCCCTGGTGGACCTGCGGCGCTCATCGCCTACGCGAGGCGCCAGCCAGATCCTGGAAATCGGCGAAGACAACCCGGTCGGGGTTTTTATTCCAATCGGCATAGCGCACGGATTCGTGGCTCTCACTGATGCTGCCCTTACCTATCTGGTGGATAATTACTACGACGGCGACGATGAACTCGGCGTGGCCTGGAACGATCCGGCGCTGGGTCTTACCTGGGGCATAAGCAACCCAATATTATCGCCTCGAGACCTTCAAAACCCGCCGCTGAAAGATATTCCCCCTCACCAGTTGCCCGACTGACGGTGAAATCCTGTCTAACGTAAAATGCAGATGACGCCTGTAGCTCCAAGATATGGGGGTTACTACATGGCGAGAAGGGACCGGGCGTGATATAATGACGCCCGCCTTTTGCCAGCAACGGATTATGGGAGGGAACGAAGCCACGATGCGATTCCTTGTAACGGGTGGCGCCGGCTTCATCGGCACAACCCTGGCCAATCGCCTCACGCAAGAGGGACACGACGTACTGGTGATAGACGACCTGAGCGCAGGCGACCCCACCCACCTCTTGCCGGAAGTCAACTTCACGCGAGGCAGCGTAATCGACAAGCCCAAACTATGGCGATTGCTCAAGGGGGTAGATTGTGTGTATCACCTGGCAGCCAGGGTGTCGGTGCCCGAGTCGATACTGTATCCCAGGGAATACAACACTGCCAACGTGGGGGGCACCGTCGCTCTAATGGAGGCGATACGCGATGCTGGGGTGCATCGGGTGGTGCTTGCCTCGTCGGGGGCGATCTATGGCGAGCAACCCCGCCAGCCGGTGACGGAGGGAATGCCACCCCATCCGACTTCTCCTTACGCGGTCAGCAAACTGGCCGCCGAGCATTATGTCAATACCATCGGGGGCCTGTGGGGCATTGAGACGGTGGCTTTGCGCATCTTCAACGCCTATGGCCCCGGCCAATCCATTCCGCCATCTCACGCGCCGGTCATTCCCCAATTCGTACAGCTAGCACTGGGCAAGGGATCACTGATTATTCATGGAGATGGCGAACAAACCCGTGACTTCGTCTATATTGACGATGTGGTCGAGGCATTGGTGATGGCGGCCACCGCTCAAGATATCAACCGACAGGTCATCAACGTGGGGCTAGGACAGGAGACGAGCATAAACGAGCTGATCCTCGCCGTTGAGCGGATTGCGGGTCGCGAAATCCATCCACTGCGCGTTCCCACCGAAAGCGGCGGTGTCAGTCGCCTGGTAGCCGACCTGACGTTGGCCCGTGACAAGCTGAATTACGAGCCACAGATAGACCTGGAGACAGGTTTGAGACTCCTACTGGAGCGCGACTCGCAGTTCCAGGTCGAGGTTGGTAGCAGGTAGCACCCCCTAGTCCCCGGTCCCCAGCCTAAACTCCTCGTGAATACAACGCACAGCTTCATCACCATCGCCCTGCGCAACTACCAAAGAGATGTTGTATTCGCTGGAGCCTTGGGCTATGGCAATGACGTTGATGTGATGCGTTCCTAATGCACCGAAGACCCGGGACGCAATGCCAGGCGTCCCCTTCATGCCCGCACCGACGACAGCCAAGATGACGATTTCGTCCTGTGGCCGGATGCGCTCAATGTCCCGGCGATCCAGTTCGAGAGCCATCTCCTCTTGCAATGCGGCCAACACCTTTTCCTTCTCGCTGGTAGATACCACAAAGCAGATGCTTTGCTCTGACGAGGACTGACTAATCATCAATACGCTGGTGCTGGTGCGCGCTACGGCGCCAAAGGTGCGGGCTGACACGCCCGGTACACCGATCATCCCTGCCCCTTCAATAGTGACCATACTCAATTGCTTGATCGCCGTGACGGCCTTCACCGTCTGGTTAGATCCATCAGGGTCTTTGGTGATGAGTGTACCTGGATGATCGGGTTCGAAGGTGTTCAGGATACGCACGGGGATGACCGACCGCCTGACCGGGCGAATGGCCTGCGGATGCAACACCTTAGCCCCGAAGTAGGCCATTTCGCCCACTTCGGCGTAAGACAGGTGAGGTATGGTGCATGCATCGGGCACCACGCGCGGATCGGCCGTCATGACGCCGTTCACATCAGTCCAGATCCATACCTCATCGGCACCCAACGCACGCCCCAAGATAGTGGCAGAATAATCGCTTCCGCCGCGCCCAAGAGTGGTGGGAATACCGGCCTCGCTCGCGCCGATGAAGCCCGTTACTACGGGGGTGACCCTTTCTTTGATAAGTGGGTTAAGCAGGGTCTGACTGCACTCGGCAGTGGGAGACATCAGCGGGATAGCTGATCCATAACGATCATCAGTGACGATGAGCCGGGTAGCATCAATCGCCTGAGCCGGGATTCTCTGGTGCTCTAACACCGCCGCCACCTGCCGTACGCTCATACGCTCGCCCATGCCAGCGATGACATCCAGAGCGCGGGGGGTAAGTTCCCCCAACACGCTGACACTTTGACACAAGGCCTCGAATTCATCGAGCAGCGCGCCGATTTCGGTCAGCACCGAGGGGTGCGCCTTGCTACCCGCCAGCAATACCTCGATGACCTGAGTATGCTTCGCCATGATCTCCTGGCGCGCGTGGTCGGCTGTTGTTACGTCGCCAGCCTCGGCCTGCCGTGCACCGCGTAGCAGTAGATCGGTAACGCCACTCATCGCAGAGGCGACGACCACTACCTCGTTCCCCTCCTCCCGCGCTTTTTTGACGATACTGGTTGCCTGTTGCAGAGCCGCTGCGCTCCCCACGGACGTGCCGCCGAACTTCATTACGACGAGCATATTAGATGTCCTCCATGGTTTGACAATGTAGAGATATCATAGTTCTGGCTGAGTTGATCTGGATCGGACAGAAAGGCCGTGTATACGTAGACATCGACGATGTGATTCGCCGGCTTCAGATAAGTGCTCAAGTGGAAATCCGGCCACTTGAGTTTTCGCGTGTGCTGGATCTTAGACGCTACACAGCGGTCACTAAAATGCACGACCGTCTGATCGTAGCCGAGGGGGCCGCGCAAGGCGCGAGCTTGATTACGTCTGACGAGGAGATCACCACCGCCAGCCTGGTGTCTTGTGTGTGGTGAAATGTCTCGCGGATGGGTCAGCGACTCAGCATTTCCTCAATTCTCAGCCTTATCTCCTCGATATCAATAGGAAGTGTCTTCACGTCATCCGCTCCCGCCTCAAGCGCTGCCAGCCTTGCGTGCCGCTCGTCAGTGGACAGCAGGACGAGCAGAAAGGCGGCTAGTGTCCCGTCGTACGCCCGAAGCTGTTGGCACAGTTCGTAACCTTCCACATCGGGCAGATCCCAATCAAGGATCACGGCATCAGGCGGCGATTGGCGACAGGCGTCGAGTGCTGCGTCGCCTCTGTTAACGGTCTGCACCGAGAATTGATGCGCGTCCAAGTAGACGTGGAGTGTGCGGGTGACGTCAGGATCACCACCGATCAACAGGACGCGTCCTTTGCTCATGCCACGTCACTCACGCCTTCAAAACCGAACTCGTCGGCGTGCAGCAGGTTTAAATCGACATCGTAGGCAAACTTGGCCTGGTACAGCGGCTCATGGTCGTTGATGACGTGCGGGAAAAAGATCGCATCCGCCTGGGGGATAGGCAGGAGAGACACTGCGCTTACGTCCACCCAGGCCAGGTGCCCCTCATCGCATGCGATAAGTTCCCCTTCGAAGTCGTCGGTGACGTAGATGAACAAAAGCCATTGGTAATCTTCGCGCGGCGACACCTCGGTGACAACACCGCGCAGGGTCATTCGGTTCGCGCTCAATCCTGTCTCTTCACGCAGTTCGCGGATGGCACATTCCAGCGGTGACTCGTGGAGCTCCACTTTTCCCCCGGGTGCCACCCACAACCCTTTGTTTGGCTCTTTGTTGCGATGCAGCATAAGCACACGCCTGTCCTTATCCGAGGACAGGTTCTGGCGAGCATAGACGAGGGTCCCCAAGACACGATCCATTCACATCAACCCTTTATACCTGCCCCCGTCCACCAAGATGGAAGTCCCATTGACGTAAGATGCTTGCTCGGAAGCCAGAAAAGCAACCACGGCGGCCAATTCCTCTGGTTTGCCGATGCGCCCGATGGGGACCAATTCAACAAGGCCATCCACGACTTCGTCGGGCGATTTTCCTTGGGCTCTGGCCCGGGTCTGCGCAAGTTCCTTGACGCGTTCGGTGAGGATGTAGCCAGGCAACACGTTATTGACAGTGATGCCATCGCCGGCCAGTTGGTTGGCCAGGGTGCGTGCCATGCCTACCACCCCTGCCCGCAGTGAAGTGGACAAGATGAGATCATCGAGCGGCTCTTTTACCGACACCGAGGTAATGTTGATGATGCGGCCCCAACTCTGCTCCTGCATGTGGGGCACTGCCGCCCGAATGAGCCGGATGGCGCTCATCAAGGTCAGATCCACGGAGCGATACCACTCGTTGTCATCGATGTCAAAGAAGTAACCGGCGGGAGGCCCACCGTTATTGGTCACCAGCACGTGCAGCCCGCCGAAAAACTCAACCGTCTCCTGCACCACCTGTCTGCAATCCCGGGCCGATGTCAGGTCAGCGACGATGGCCAGCACCTGGTTATTCGTATCACCGGCGATTTCGTCGGCGGCTGCCCGCAGCTTCTTGCCGTCACGGGCGCAGATGACCAATTTGGCTCCCTCGGCGCTCAAGCTGTGAGCGCAAGCCCGTCCCATTCCCCGGCTTGAGGCAGCTACCAGTGCGACTTTGTCTCGCAGACCCAGGTCCATTGGTTCACCTCCGTGAAGCGCGATAGATGCTGAGCTAAACGCCGATGTATTTCGCATAAAGCGAGCGAGCTACCGTCTCGTCGCCGGTGCCCTTGATAATGGCGCGGGCGTCGGCAAACAGGGTGATCTCATATCCATCCACCTTGAAGCGAACCAGGTAGTCATTAGAAGCGGTGATCTCGCTCACCTTTTGAAGCCGCCCAACCACGTCGGCAAGCGGCAATCCTTGGGCACCGGGAACGCGGATCTGGACCGCATCCCGCCCACATAGACTCGCCGCCTGCGCACCCGCTTCCCGTTCCAGGAAGTCATATTCGCCCATACCACAAGCGGGGCAGTCGGGGTGCGGCGGGCCGCTGTCAAAGCTGTTGAAGGTATTGTCCCACAAGTCCACGTGAATGACACCTGGGTTGTGTTCGCCCCTTCCTACAAGCAGTTTGATACCCTCAGCAGCGGCGATGCCGGCAACCACGCTCACAACGGGTCCCAATATGCCCACCGTGTCACACGTGGCAGTGGAACCAGGCGGTGGTGCGTCGGCGAAAAGGCAGCGCAAGCAAGGTGTCTGGTGGGGGATGATGGTCATGGTCATACCGTAGCTGGCCACTACGCCACAGTAGACCCAGGGGATGCCGTGCTTCACACACACATCGTTGATTATGTAGCGCGCTTCCAAGTTATCGGTGCCGTCCATCACCAGGTCGGCGTCGGCTAGCAATTCTTCGGCGTTTTCGGTGTTTAGGTCGGCGACGAGGCCCGTGACTACTACATCGCTGTTGATGCGACGCAATTTGCGCTCGGCGGCGATGGCTTTGGGCAGGTTTTCGCGCAAGTCGTCCTCGTCGTAGAGAACCTGACGCTGCAGGTTATTCAGCTCGATGAAGTCTCGGTCAATGAGGGTCAGATGTCCCACGCCAGCGCGCACCAGCCGGTCGGCAATAAGTGTGCCGGTGGCTCCACAGCCGACCAGCACGACGCGAGCGTTGAGTAGCTTCTCTTGCCCCTCCTGTCCGATACCGGAGAAGATGATCTGGCGCGCGTAGCGCGCGTAATCGTTAGCCATCGTGCGCTGAGTATACCTCACCTACTAGGGTCAGTCAATGGAGACCCTAAAGGTGAGCG
>JAUVPY010000367.1 GCA_030598425.1 Anaerolineae bacterium | reverse complement strand
TCAGCTAGCAGTGCTTCGGCCTGGTCCGGATCGTATTCGGTGTTGGGTATCCTGGAGTCGTAGGCCCAACTCCAGGGGCGAATCGGTCCGTTGGCTGCGATGCCCTGCCCGTTGAGCGCTTCGTCGATCAGGGTCTGGCGATCCAGCGCAAGGAGCAGCGCTCGCCGGACGCGGGCATCCTGGAAGAAAGGAGAGCCTTCGGGGTCTTTCAGATTCAGGTAGACGATCTGATAGCCGGAAAGGCGGGCGCTGTACAGGTTTAGTGAGTCCAATTCCGCGGCTTCTGCAAACAGATAGGGTGGAACGTAGCTGATGCCCTGGATGTCACCGGACTGATAGGCGGTTATCAACCGCTCGTAGGTCGGATAGAAACGAAATTCCATGCCGGCCAGATAGGGTTGTTCACGTCGGGCATCCCCTCTACCCGGCGGCGGAACGTGGCGTGGGTTGGGTGCCACCAACGCTTGTTCGGCTGAGATGCTTTCAAGAAGAAATGGGCCGGTGCCGATAGGCTGGGTGTTGAAAGGGTGGGTCAGCAAGTCACGGGCAGACACAGCGCCCAGCACGTGTTCCGGGAGAATACCGATGGTTGTGTAGTCGGCGAAAGTAGGAAGCGGCTCGCCTAATCGAAAACGGACCGTGTAATCGTCTAATTTCTCCACCTTCACGCTGCGCCAAAGGCCTGCCAGGTAGGGCACCCCCGGAAATTCCGGGTCCTGCATCAGGCCAATCGTGAATAACACGTCGTCGGCGTCAAAAGGTTCGCCATCGGACCAGCGGACGTCCTGGCGCAGGTGGAAAAGATAGACAAGCCCGTCAGGTGAGACGGTCCATGTTGAGGCAAGATCTGGTTGCAGTTCGCCTTGGTCATCGGTGCGCGTGAGGCCGCTGAAGATGAGAGCTGCCAGATCTTGGTCAACCGGGTTGTAATGAGCCAGAAGTGGATTGACGTACTGAGGAGCGCCGGCCAGCCCTTCGGTGTAGATGCCCCCTTCGTCCGGCACCAATACCGTCGTGCGCGACAGGGCAATGGAAAAGAGGAAGACGCCGACCAAGATGATGCCACTGAGGGCGATGAGCGCTTGCCAGCGAATGTAGCGTCCCATAAAGAGGTTTCGGGGTTTTAACTGACCACTACAACACTGAGGATTGAAATGCCAAAGAAGAGGGCCGACAGGCCAATGGTCGCGTGGTGGAGTGTTTTTTCGACGCCGCGACGGGTCTTATAAATGCTACTGTCGCCCCCGAAGATGCCTCCCAGCCCACTGCCCTTGGCCTGAAGCAGGATGACGGCAATAAGCGAGACCGAAACGACAATCTGGATCAGGTTTACGTAGAATGAAACTGGCACCGGATTTATCTCCCGTATGTCTAGGTTAAAATCTCACACAAGTGGGGGGATTATACCACGCTCAGGGTTAAAGGGGCAAGTGGGCGCGTTACTAGGTTGGGAGGAAGAAGAAAGCCATAGCAATGATGATATATACGACGAGCAACTGGGCGCCCTCCAGCCAGTTGCTCTCCCCGTCCAGTGCGATGAGGGCGGCGATGAGTACCGCCCCTATCAGCGAAACGAGTTCGAACTGGTTGAATATCAGGGTGAGCGGGTTGCCCATCAGCAATCCGGCAAAGACGAGCAAGGGGGCGACGAAAAGGGCGATCTGAAGGCTGGATCCCAACGAGATGGCAAGGGAGAGCTCCATGCGGTTCTTGATGGCGACCTGCACGGCTACGATGTGTTCGGCCACGTTGCCGACCAGCGGGATCAGGATGATGCCCATGAAGAATTCGCTGATGCCCAATTGGGTGACCACTGGTTCAACGGCGCCCACCAGAATCTCGCTCATCCAGACGATGAACACGGTGACGATGACCAAGACCCCCACCGCCTTTCGAACCGGCCAGCCCTCGGCGTGATGCTCAATTTCTGTGGCCACTTCTTCCTCTACGATGCTGCCGCCCGTGTCGCTAAAGGTATAGACGATGCTCAGCCCATACACGAGCATCATCACCACAGCTACACTGATACTGAAGATCTGCACGGCGTGGTGATCGACGGCATCGATGGCGTAACCGAAGAAGGACGGCACGGCCAAGGCGATGACGGCCAGAATCAACATCGTCGAGTTGACACCGGCGTGCCTTCGGCCGAAGAACTGTGTGCCGTGCTTTAATCCGCCCAACAGAATGCTCAGGCCCAGAATGAGCAGTACGTTTCCCAAGATCGAGCCGGTGATGGATGCTTTTACCAGTTCATTCATGCTGTCGCGCAGTTCTGGATTGAGCGCGCCGGCTCGCAGCGCGACGAGTGTGATAATGAGTTCTGCGGCGTTGCCCAGCGTCGCGTTGAGCAGTCCTCCCAGCCGGGGGCCAGTGTGGACGGCCAGTTCCTCGGTCGCTGTTCCCATCCAGGCGGCCAGGGGTACGATTCCCAGGCAGGCGGTGACGAACACCAAGACGGGAGAAAAACCCAGGTATCTGCCCAGGATCGCGATAGGGACGAAGATCAACAGGCCGTATTTGACGTATTTCAAGCCTGTCCCTCCTTCAGCAAGAGGTGGCTGGGGAGCTTAGACGGCAGCACCACGTTGAGCACGTGTGGGGCAACGGAAATTGTCGCCGGCGTCGTCCCCATTGGCTCGGCATCGACGTGGATAGGCAACGGCTTGCGTGTTTCGATGGTGAAGGAGCAGCCGCGATAGAAATGGACAGTCGGGTCGCGGGCGTACTGGCCAAGAGTCAGGCCGGCCAGATGGCGGGCGGTGGAGAGGACGCCGTGGCCTTCAAAGACAGTCAGATCCAGCAAGCCGTCGTCCATTTTGGCGTCGGGAGCGATGCGCCAAAGCCGACCGTAGAGTTGGCCGTTGCTGATGACGGCCCACAGCACCCGCCTGCGTTCTTTCTGGTCGTCGACAGTTACGTTGCCACGGATTCCCATAAAGTTTACGGCGACCATCACCCCGGCGATGGCCCAGGCTGCCATTCCCAGGCGACGCGTATCTTCAGAGCTTACTCCCTCTGCAATAGCCGCATCAAGACCTACGCCGCACCACATAAAAAAGAAACGTCGTTGACCGTCAGCTAACTCAACTTGCCCCAGATCAATCTTGCGGCGTTGGCCGGTGCGGATGATCTCGGCAGCGATGCGTATCGCGTTGGGGCGCAAAGGGCTCCAGATCGGGATGCCCACGTCGACGGCGTAGACGTTTGCTGTTCCGGCGGGGATGATGGCCAGAGCGGTGTCGCTCCCTGCAAGACCGTTGACCACTTCGTGGATGGTGCCGTCGCCGCCCACGGCGACAGCCACGTCGCAGCCCGCGTCGGCGGCCTGGCGAGCCAGACGAGTCGCATCGCCTTTGGCGGCTGTCTTAAAAAGCTCCACTTCCCAATCGTGGGTACGCAGGTATTCAATTGCCTTGTTAAGCTGCCGATGAAAATCCCTGGGGCCGGCGGCCGGATTGAGTATCACGCAAGCGTTCATAGAAAGCTCTCGACTAGATAGGTTTCGTAGGTCTGCCAAAGAAGGGAGCTAGGCGTCGCTCTTCTTGAAGTCGACGAAGCGATAGCCAAGCCCTCGCTCGGTGAGGATATATTCGGGGTGAGCGGGGTCTTCTTCGATCTTTTGGCGGAGGTAGGTGATATACAGACGCAGATAGTGTGTTTCGTCCCGGTATTCGTGCCCCCAAACCTTGGCCAGGAGTGTTTCGAGCGGTAGCGTCCAACCGGCGTTGTTGACCAAGTGATAGAGCAGGCGATACTCGGTGGGGCGCAGCTTGACCTCCTCTCCGTCTACAATCACCTGTCGGCGGTTGAAATCGATTTGGAGGTGGTCGTCTACTTTTATGACGGACTCCTCAGCGGGCGTGGGCATTTCGGATCGCCGCAGAACGGCTTTAATGCGGCTGGCCAGCTCGCGAGGGCTGAAAGGTTTGGTCACGTAGTCGTCGGCGCCCAG
>JAUVPY010000277.1 GCA_030598425.1 Anaerolineae bacterium | reverse complement strand
TTTTATGTGAAAAAAAGGTGTTGACATCTGCACAAATACATTGTACAATTCGATTTGTAACAAACAATTGAAGAGTGTCTACCTGTTCAACGAGTGCGACGGTAGTTAATCCGGCCAAGGGCGGCAAATGGCATCTCGGCTTCTTGCAAGACATAGATCACGGCTTACTTCATAGCTTGCTCCGATCCTCTATGTGCAATAGTTGCGATGCTTTTTTGTTGCCTAATGGGTCGGGAAAGGAGGATTGCTTCGCAAGTCATGAACAGAGAGTGACCACCTTTGCTTTCTTGGTCGTTGTTTAGTAAAATTCATCACAGTCTAGGAACGTTCGTTTAAGCTGCTGAACGGAAATAAGCCAAACACACCTGAGATCTCTGGTGGCGCAAAGAAACAGGTTGCCGGATCATCTTCGAAATGTCTCGTGCGGGTTAAAAATCAGTTGTTACGAAAGAAGGGTTGTGCTGATTAGGCCTCAAGAGTGCTTGCAATGGAGCAAGTCGAATGTATGGTGTGGAATATTCTCGGAAACCCGTCAAATCTGGTATCCACACTTTACGGGAATGGTGGCCTGGTTGGTGCTACCCTTTGGGGTGCTGAGACATCAATCGTATTTATACTAGTAGGAGGTTGGGTGATGGCGTCAGATGTTGATGCCCAAGCAGAAGATGGCGCATCCGTGCCGGGTGAGTCTTCGCAAGTAGAGCCCGTGGAAGAAATGGATGGGCACGAGGCTTTGGTCATGGAGCTACGAGCTCAGCGGGAGAAGATCAAGCAGGGCGGTGGCACCAAGCGGATTGAGACCCAACACGCCAAAGACAAACTCACTGCTCGGGAACGCATCGAACTCCTGTTGGATCGGGACAGCTTCCAAGAGATAGATGCTTATGTAACTCACCGCCATAGCGGCTTTGGTATGGATGAGCAGCGCTATCCGGGTGACAGTGTGGTGGCTGGTTTTGGCAAGATTGGTGGACGGCCTGTATGTGTCTATTCCCAGGACTTTACCGTGCTGGGGGGGTCTTTTTCCGAAGTTCAAGGTCAGAAGGTGGCCAAGGCAATGGACTTGGCGTTGGATTCAGGCGTACCGGTTATTGGACTCAACGACTCGGTAGGGGCGCGCATTCAAGAGGGTGTCTACAGCCTGGCCGCTTACGCTGAGCTCTTCTGGCGGAATACTCAGGCCAGCGGAGTCGTTCCCCAGATTAGCGTGATGCTCGGTCCCTGCGCGGGGGGGTCGGTATATTCCCCTGGGCTCACAGACTTTGTCATAATGACCAAGGGGACGAGTCACATGTTCATCACGGGCCCGCAGGTCATCAAGACGGTTACCCGGGAAGAGGTAGATCTGGAGACGCTGGGCGGGGCGATGGCGCATAGCGCCGTTAGCGGTGTGGCTCACTTTGCCGCTGATGACGAAAATCATGCGATGGCGTTGACCCGTGATTTGCTTGGCTATCTACCTTCAAACAACGCTGAGTCGCCGCCAGCCGTTGAACCGACCGACGATCCATGGCGTATGGATCCAGAACTCAACACCCTGGTGCCCACTGATCCCAGTGAGGCCTACAGTATGAAGTCGGTCATTCGCAGAATTGTCGACCAGGGTAGCTTTTTTGAGGTACACGAGTTCTTCGCCCAGAATGCCGTGGTGGGTTTCGCTCGAATGCACGGTCAGGTGGTGGGCATAGTCGCACAGCAGCCCATGATTTTGGCCGGCGTGATCGATATTGATGCCGCGGATAAGATGGCTCGCTTCATCCGGTTCTGCGATGCATTTAACATCCCCATCATTACCTTTGTCGATTCGCCTGGTTTTATGCCCGGCTTGGCCCAGGAACACGGCGGTATCATTCGCCACGGGGCCAAGATCGTCTACGCCTACTCCGAAGCGACAGTGCCCAAGCTGTGCGTCGTCACGCGCAAGGCTTATGGCGGTGCCTACATTGTGATGAGTAGCAAGTACATTCGCACTGACCTGGTCTTCGCTTGGCCCACGGCGGAAGTGGCCGTGATGGGCGCCGACGGTGCTGTCAATATCCTCTATCGGAAGCAACTCAAAGCTATGGAAGACCCGGAGGCGGAGCGTGCGCGTCTGGTGGCAGAATTCCGCGAAAAATTCTCCAAGCCATATATCGCCGCCGCCAGCGGTCACATTGATGACATTCTGATTCCCGCTGAAACACGCCCTCGCCTTATTGCAGCCTTGGAACTACTGCGTGACAAACAGGTGAGAATGCCGCCCAAAAAGCATGGCAACATGCCGCTGTGAAGACGCTTCAGCATAGTCGGTTCAGTTCTTAGGTTGTTGGAGGTGCACCTTGGGCAACCTTGCGCAGGGGCTTATATTAAGCGTTATTGGCATGACCATCACGTTTATAGCGTTGGGGCTGGTAATCCTGGCTATGGTCGTGCTAAAGCGTCTTTTCCCGCCCCGGCCTTTGGTCTCTGACAAAGAGGATCTGGATGAGACGCAATTCGTGAGCTCGCTGGCACACGATACCGAGGAAGAGGAAGTCGTGGCAGCTATTGCTGTGGCCTTGGCTCACCTGCATTCGTTAGGCGTTTCCCGGAGCGGTTTAGGAAAAGCTCTTGAAGCCGGGCGTGGTCCTTGGTGGGCGATGAGCCAGCTCCAACAGGGCTCCACACATACGCGGACATCACAGGGGAGACGATAGCGATGAGTTCGGATTCTAAGCAGAGGGTGAAAGTAACCGTCAACGACAAGCTATATGAGGTAGAGGTGGGTGACTTGGCGGTTTCACCAATTACGGTTCACGTCAACGGGCATCCATATCTGGTGTATATTGAAACGGGTGAGGTGGAGAGGGTGCCTGCCGATGAGCCAGTGACTGATCCAAAGACAGAAGGGCCCCCGACATCGAGGCCAGAGAAAGCCTCCGCCCCAACTGGCCCTGCGGGCCAGCAGGTTGGGGTCGTCAAAGCCCCTATGCCTGGCAACATCTTGGATATTGCTGTCAAGCCGGGCGATAGGGTCGCCGTCCGTCAGCAGCTTTGCTCGCTTGAGGCGATGAAAATGAAGAACGCCATCCGTTCACCCGGCGAGGGCGTCATCGCCAGTGTTGAGGTTGCCGAAGGGCAGGCAGTGGCTCACGGAGACGTGCTGTTTACCTTTGAGTGAGGACCCCATGGACATCGCCAATCTATTCGACCTGTTGCAAGCTCCTATGCATCTCACCTGGAAGGCGGCGATCATGATGATCGCTGGCGGAGTGCTCATCTACCTGGCTATCGCCAAAGATTACGAGCCAGTCCTGCTGTTGCCCATCGGGTTTGGGGCCGTTCTGACAAATCTACCGCTCACAGGTATTGCCGACGAGCATGGTATGTTGGGAATCCTATACCGGGCCGGCATCGCTACCGAACTCTTCCCGCTACTTATTTTCTTGGGCGTGGGTGCTATGACCGACTTCGGCCCGTTGCTTGAAAACCCCAAGATGGCGCTGCTGGGCGCCGCCGGCCAGTTGGGCATCTTCTGCACGCTTATGCTGGCGTTGCTCTTGGGTTTTGAGTTGAACGAGGCGGCCTCAATAGGCATCATAGGGGCCATTGACGGGCCGACAGCTATCTATGTCTCCACCAAGCTGGCCCCGCACTTGCTGGGGCCCATCGCGGTGGCGGCCTATAGTTACATGGCACTGGTGCCGATTATTCAGCCACCTGTTATGCGGCTGATGACCACGGACACCGAACGAAAGGTGCGTATGCCCTATACCCAGCGCGGGGTATCAAGGACGACGCGGGTCCTCTTTCCGATTGTTGTCACGATCATCGTTTCGTTGCTGGCGCCGGTAGCAGCACCACTGATTGCTATGCTGATGTTCGGCAACTTAATGCGGGAGTCGCTCGTTGTGGATCGTCTAAGCCAGTCGGCCCAAAACGAAATCGCCAACGTTACTACCATTTTCTTGGGACTAACCATTGGCGCTACTATGACCGGAGAGAGCTTCATCCGTTTAGAAACCCTGTTCATTCTTGGGATAGGCTTGTTGGCCTTCGTCTTGGATACTGTGGGCGGTGTCCTATTTGGAAAGTTGATGTACCTTTTCTCCGGAGGAACGTTCAATCCACTTATCGGAGCGGCCGGCATTAGCGCCTTTCCGATGTCAGCTCGCGTTGTGCAGAGGGTTGGGCAGGAGTATGATTTCGATAACTTCCTGCTAATGCATGCTATGGGAGCCAACACAGCCGGTCAGCTTGGGAGTGTGGTGGCTGGCGGCGTAGTCCTTGCGATGCTGACCGGACTCTTCTAGGCGCACTTCAGGTCGCGAACTCGGCACTACGTATTCTACGCTGTGCAGCACTTGAAACCGCCACGAGCTTGATGGGAGAGAGCCGCGGCGGTTTTCGATTCTTGGACTATGTGGCGCACCTGTTCAGGGTTTAGGCTAAGGCTGGCTGGGCAAGTTCCGCAGCTCCTTTGCCATTGATGGATCACACCTCCTTTCTGATCCCACGGGCATGCTGACCTAATTCACCACTCTGGGTCTAGCAATGTGGCTGGCCTATATCCCTTGGCATTGTAGTGATCGGCCATGCGGATCAGGTCGTTCGGGCAGACAGCGGCGCACAATTCACAACCATTGCAGATTGCTTCGTTGACCACGATGCGGCCTCTGGCTGGCGAGGCCCTGCGGGCTGCCACGTGTCTCTCCTTTCTCGAGCGGCTCGGCTCCTATATTGGCGGTGGTCGATACCAAAAGCGCGACGCGCGCGTAGGAGGCGCTTTTGCGTTGTGACTCGAGGGGGCGGCCTGCCGGCGATTCCACCAGCCTTTTAGTGATCCCCACACCCCTTGCGTGCCCCTCGCTGGGCCTA
>JAUVPY010000110.1 GCA_030598425.1 Anaerolineae bacterium | reverse complement strand
CAGGAAGTTCTATTCGGTTGGTAAAGTGCCAAGCATAGCGTGTGTCGGTTGTATCCCGTGGATCACACATCACGCATCACGCCTCCTCGGCGCTTTCGTCACGGCCCACCAAACCCGCCAGCGCATCCGCCGTCAACAACGGACCGGACAG
The DNA here is from genome assembly GCA_030598425.1 of Anaerolineae bacterium. Lineage (GTDB taxonomy): Bacteria > Chloroflexota > Anaerolineae > 4572-78 > NAK82 > JAUVPY01. The sequence continues at coordinate 7,313 of JAUVPY010000110.1, read as the reverse complement.
GTCCCGCCTGAGCGTTGCCTCTCGCTCGGGGTCGCTTTCGCCGATGAAGGAGAAGGTGCTCACCTAGTGAAATTCGTGGCGGAGAGACTGCCCTAGCTTCCTGAAGTCTGTGGCGTACGGACGCGGGCGAGGAAGTCAAGAACCGCCGGGGTGACCTGCTCCGGCATCTCGGTTTGCGGATAGTGACCAGCACCTTCGACCAGAAGCAGTTCGGCCGATAATGCATCGGCAATGAACCGCGCTTCAGCTTCGGGATCGGGCCAGTCCGGGTCCTTGGTGCCCATCACCACCAGCGCCGGCGCCTTGACCTGGCTCAGCCGATCTGCCGACGCCGCCTTTGAGGCAGATCCCAGCCCTTTAAGTGCAGCGAAGCGCCCCGGCTCGCGCAGGTTCGCCTGTAGCTGAGCGATGTACTCGTCAAAGTCGTCCGGCTGCCGGGTCGGGTAGAGCGTCTTGTAGAACATGCCCCACGCCGATACTTTCCAGGGCCCGTTCATCAGCACAGCCTGGGCCAGATTCTGGACCAAAGTCGGCTGTGCGTCGCGCACAAAGGCGCCGATCAGGATCAACGAGCGAACCGCCTCGGGCCGTTCTGCCGCGGCCCAGACGGCCGCCCCGGGCGAGAATGAGGTGCCGATCACGTGGGCGGGCCCGGCCTCCAGGTGCTCGATGAGGGCCAGGATGTCCCCCCCTACGGCGGGCAGCGTATATTCAGACCAGCCGACGCTCGATTCGCCGTGGCCGCGCAGATCGGCAGTCACGACGCGGTAGCCGGCGTCGATCAGCCCCGGCGCCAGGTAACGATACTCGCTCCGCAAGGCGCCCATACCGGGCCACGTGACGACCAGTTCGCCGTCGCCCTGGCTGTCATCGTAGGCTATGGTTCCTTCAGGTCGTTCAAAGAACTTGGTTTCTATCATATTCTCCTTCTACAAGTTTCCCGTGCTACCTGACAAGACTCAGAGTCGATCCGGCTTAAGCGAGGATGAAAGAATTACGATCAACCCAAGATGTCTATGCTCTTCTGCTTTCGAGTTCGTGCAGCGCCCAGGTGAAGTACTCGTCCAGCCCTGGCGGTGCGCCCTCAAGCCCTTCCTGGAGTGCCAACCACGCCTCGTTTCGCCCCTGGCCGATATTCCCCAGTGAGATGGCGGCATTCCTGCGGATGATTTCGGGCCATTTGGGGGCAAGCAATTCCGTGAGCAGAGGAGTCTTTTCCAGGCCGTCAAGATTTCGGTGGCTGGCGTGATGACGCGAATCAAAACCAGATCGCGGATCGACCTGGCGAGGGCGCAGCCTGCTGTTAGCCGGACAGACTTCCTGGCAGATGTCACATCCCGAAATCCAGTTCTGCATCTTGGGCCGAACCTGCGGTTGGATATAGGTCCCGCTTCTGGTAACCGGGTTGAGGCACAGCTTGGGATTGACTTTGTAAGGAGCGTACAGAGCGCCTGTGGGGCAGGCTCTAAGACAGCGGTCACACGCGTCACACGGGGAATCCATTCTCTCGACCGGGTCTGGCTCAAGCTCCACATCCGTAAGTACGTTGCGAAGGGCAACGTATGAACCGTACTGAGATGTCTGGAAAACGCCGTTTTTGCCGTAGACGCCCAGACCTATACGGTCGGCAAGGTACTTCAAGGGGATATGTTGGCCCTGGATGGCTTTATATCCACGTGCTTCGATAAAGGCTGCGACACGTTCGGCGATGTGGCGCACCACCGGATAGTAGTTGTAAATCCGTGCCGTCTTGCCCCGTAGCTCCCGCCGCGTGCTTTCATAGACCGCAGTTTCATCATAGGCATATACGCCCAGCAGGATGATGGTCTTGGCGCTTGGCAGCGACTGCCGCGCATCTGCAAGACGCTCAAAGAACGAGCTATCCTCCGAGATGACGCGTCCCTCGTGATCAGTCACCGGAGAAATCATAAAATCCGCCAGTTGCGCGCCGGTATCTTGGGTACGCCTCCCGACTTCGGCCAAATACTCGGCGTAGACTTCAGTTCGCGTCACCCCCACCAGTTGAGCCCCTTGCGAGAGGGCAAGTTCCTTGATTTCGCGTTTAAGTGACATAGCTCTTGACTCCCCGTAGTTTCGGCTTCATCTAGTCTGCCGGTTTCGCCATCACCGCCTTAACCAACTCCGCAAATGTAACGGGCTGCTGGCACCACTTAGCGAGAGAACCGCGGATCTGCGGGAAGCCGCGGATTAGCCTCAGGCAAATCCGCGCTATCCTGGAAATCCGTGGTTCTGCATGCTAGAACCCGCAAGTATCATTATATCCAAACCTACTCAAAAAACCAATGCCTAGGAAACCAAGATGCGCGGATGGTCTGCCAGTCAGTCCGCGAGGTATTGAAGCACGAAAGGCGCGAAAAGAACGAAAGCCACGAAAGCTATTTCGTCTTCAGAACCTCCTCGATCTCCTCAACCACCTCGAGCGACAGCTCGACGTCGGCCGCCTCGGCGTTCTCGACCACCTGCTCCGGGCGAGTGGCGCCGGTGATCACGCTGCTGACACCCGGGTGGCGCAGGATCCAGGCCAGGGCCAGTTGAGAGCGGGTGATGCCCAGGCGATCGGCAATGGGCTTGAGCTGACGCACCTGTTCGGCGGTCCCCTCGTTGAAAAAGCGTTCTTTGGCCCACGGCTCGCGCCCGAAGCGCGAGCCGTGGGGGACGCCGTCGTCGTATTTGCCGGTCAGCATGCCCATAGCCAGCGGCGACCAGGTCACCAGACCGATACCGCGCGGCTCGGTGGCCGGCAGGATTTCGCTTTCGACCGGCTCGCGGTTCAGCATGGAGTACTCCGGCTGCTCGGTCTGGGGCAAATGCCAACCGTGGCGTTCACAGACGTCATAGGCTTCGCTGATCTGGGCCGCCGTCCATACCGACGTGCCCCAGTATAGCACCTTGCCCCGCTCGATTAAGGTATGCATAGCCCTGGCCGTTTCGCGGATAGGCGTCTCCGGGTCGGGGCGGTGGCAGAAGTAGATGTCCACGTAATCGGTGCCCAGGCGCTCAAGGCTCTTGTCGATGCTCTCCATAATGTGTTTGCGCGACAGGCCACGATCGTTGTCGTCGTCGCTCATGGGCCAGAAGAGCTTGGTGGCAATCACCAAGGTGTGGCGCGGATACGCTGCCAGGACCTGGCCCATCTGTTTTTCGGCACCTCCCGTGCCGTAGGCGTCGGCCAAGTCAAAGTAGTTAATGCCCCCCTCGTAGGCGGTTTCCACCACTTTCCGGGCGGTCTCGGCCTCGACCTTACCTTCGCCGAAGTTGATCCACCCGCCCAGCGACACGGCGCTCACCTTCATTCCAGCGTTGCCCAATCGTCGGTATTGCATGATTTCGCTCCTGATATCTCCTTGTGAGTGTGTTTGTGGGACGAATTGGTATTGTAATGTCGGTTTGGGTTTAGAACAAGAAGGCTCCCACGCGTTGTGGGAGTCTTCGTCCTGGCGGGGCCAAGCGGGTACTGGCGGGCGGATATGACTATCCACCGCGAGCGTCAAAACCAGGCTGTCACTTGTTCCGAACGTGAGAAATGGCTGCTGGCTTTCACCCTGGCTCGACTCAGCCTACGTGGCTCGAACACCGACGAGGGGCTGTGGTCGTTACTCGAAGTCGTAGTCGAGCGTGATGAGATAGCTATCCGCGTGCCCGGAAGCAAAGCCGCCCTCGCCCCGCAGACCGCGCAGGTCTCCGGTTCCGGAGCCCGGTACGACGAACCAGGTGGCCTTTGCCGTGCCGCCCTCAAAGGTCCCGCTGTGCTGAAGCACGAAGCTGCCCGATCGATCCCCGAGGCGGCCGACGATGCGCTCCAGGCCGACGAAGTTGGCGGAGCCGTCGTCGCGGTGGACCATCAGGTACTCGAGCGTCGCTTCGCCTTCGATATCCCCTTCAAATGACTTGGTGATACTGGCACGGGTGAGCTTGGGCGCCCCGTCCATCTCGTCGTAGGGCTTCTCGTCCCAGCTCTTGACCTCGAACGTTGCGGTCGCGTGTGTGCTCATGCGGTTGTCTCCCTGGCTATGCACATGTTAGGGTTGTAGACTGGGTTTCGCCTTGGCTCAACCCAGCCTACGCAGCTTGTACAATATCGAAAGCTAGCTGGGATGGCGAGTACTGAATCTTACGAATAAATCGGTCGGCATCATGGTAAATGCAAAGGTCTCGCCGACCTCTCCGGCTTGACCGGCCCTTGAAACGTTGAAGTTGCGACACACCATGGCCATGGCGGTTTTTATTTCAAGCAAGGCCAGGCTGCGGCCCGGGCACAGACGGGGTCCTGACCCAAAGGGCATGAACGAGCGGGGATGACGGATCTTACGGGTTTTGCTCTCAGAAAGCCAGCGCTCCGGCTGAAACTCATACGGCTCGGGGTAATCGCTCTCCTGCAACACACCGGGGCGACTCAACAGCATAAGGGATGTACCGGCTGGAATATGTAGCCTGTCCACTTCCACGTCGACGTTGGTCTCCAGAGCAAGGAAGGGCGCCACCGGCTTCAGACGCATGGTCTCGTGCGCCACCGCTTCCAGGTAAGTGAGCTTCCGGGCATCGTCGTAGTCATACAGCATGTCCCCAGTCCCCAGAACGGCATCCACTTCCGCCTGCATCTTGCCTTGGACCTCTGGGTACTCGGCCATAAAGTGCATCATCCAGGCAATCGTATTGGCCGTGGTATCTTCCCCGGCCAGGAGTATGGTAATTGCGTTGCCGAAGATCTCTTCGTTGTTGAGGCCCTCCACGCCTTCATCTTGGGCGACCAACATGCCCTGCATCAGATTCATGGGGTGCTGGGCCAGGTCCGGGTCTCGAGCGATCTGATCGCGGCTGTGGGCGATGAACTCGTCGACCGTCGTGCGTGTTTCCTCTAAGGCGCCGTCCAGAGCCCGGTCCGCCGGTAGCTTGAAGTAACGCCAATAAGGGAGCGGGGCAAAAATGCGGTTTGTGATCATAGGAAACATCTTTTCCAGGTGCTGTTGGATGACGTCGCCCTCTTCCTCCAGCGTATTCATGTCGTAGCCAAAGGCCAGGTTGGTGGTCACGTCAACCGTGTAGCGCATCAGATCCTTCTGCACTTCAACCGGCGTTCGATCTTCGGCCGCCTTATCCCAGCGTCTCCGAAGGCGTTGGGTGACCTTCTTTAGGGTGGGAAAGAACTGGCGCTGATGCCTTGTATACAGAGCCTGCATCACCAACCGGCGCTGTCTGCGCCAATTGTCGCCCTCGGCGGAGAAGACCCCATCGATACCCAGCTCCAGTAATACCTGCTCTATGGTGCCCAGACGGCGGTAGGTCTCCGGCCGATCGCGCAGGATCTGATTGACCAACTCCGGCTCGGCGAAAACGACGAATGGCTTCTTTCCGATACTGAACGTGTAGACGGGGCCATAGGTTTCGCTCCACCCCTCAAGAATCAGGTGAAGTTGTTTCAAGTCTACTTGCAGACTGTTGCCCAACAGGGGCAGCCCCTGCGGACCGGGAAGCTGATCCAAGGTACGACCTGGCCGCCCAACGGACGACGCGGCGTCCTCTTCCGAACCAAGACGCTTCCAGTTGAGAACCTCGTCCCGGTCTACGATCACGTGTCCGGCCTCGATCTCAACGGCGAATGACTTCAAACAGACGTGGGGATCCCCGATCTTCGCTCCGGAAACAGGGTCAAAGCGCCAGCCGTGCCCACGACAAACCAGCGCTCCGTCTTCCAGCGTGCCCTCCCCCAGCATGGTGCCTTGATGCGGACATCTGCCTTCAAACAGGGTAACAGCCTCATTATGATAGACCGCCACCAGGTCCACGCCGTCGACCTGAACGACCAGCGGGTTCTCTTCGGCAAATTCACTGATATGGGCGACTCGGATTCTATGCCCCATGCTCGATGTGTCCTCTCACAATTTATACGCTATTCAGTGTCTGCCAACACGACCCCAAAGATCAGAACCTCGTCTTCGCTTATGATGCGAGTGGCGTGGCCCTTCCCCCAGGTGTCCTCAAGCAAGAGAACGCTTCCGGCCGGGAAGCGACGTGCGCCGCCGTCACTGGCGGTTACTTCGTATTCGCCCTGTAAGGCACAGAAGACCTGGCGTCGTGGGCTTGGATGTGGCTTCTCGCCCGCCCACCCGGGCGGAGCACCGACCCAAAGGCATTGCGCCGCCGGTAGAAACTGGGCAACGTTCAGGGGAGCGGCGGGCGGTGCAAAGTCCACCGTAGAAAGTGGGATCTTCAGATCTTCAAAGTGAGACTCACCGCTCTCATCTGTGTATAAACGAATGTACCTTGCGTGTTGCATGTCTTCTCCCTTCACCAGCTATTATATCATAAATATGACTATTTGTAGCTTAAAATTCATATTTGAGGGGAAGGGATTAGCTTGCGACCGGCATAGGTTTCCAGTACAATCCTCGCAACGCATACGGGATTGGCTTACCAGTCAGTCCCTCAAGGAGAGAATCCGCTATGTCTGACGCCAAACTCAGCCCACCGGTAGCCAAGGTGATCCCCGTTGACCTGGAGATGCACGGCCAGGTCCGCACCGACAACTACTACTGGCTCAACAAACGCGACGACCCTGAGGTGATCGCCTACCTCGAGGCCGAGAACGCTTACACCGAGGAGGTGATGGCCCACACAGGGGGTTTGCAGCAAGCCCTGTTTGAGGAGATCAGGGGCCGCATCAAACAGACAGATGTGACCGTCCCCTACAAGAAGGACGACCATTTCTACTACACCCGCTTTGAGGATGGCAAGGAGTACCCCATCCACTGCCGCAAGAAGGGGACTCTGAATGCGCCTGAGGAGGTGATGCTTGACGTCAACGTGATGGCGGAAGGCCACGAGTTCTTCTCGGTGGGGCCGTCTAAGGTTAGCTCAGGCCAGGATACCCTCGCTTACCCGGTGGATGCGGTCGGACGCCGCATCTACACCATCCACTTCAAGGACCTGTCCAGCGGTGAGATCCTACCACACGTGATCCCCGGGGTAACGGCCAATATGGCGTGGGCCGAGGACAACAAGACACTGTTCTATACCAAGCAAGACCCCGCCACCCTGAGGTGGCATCGGGTTTACCGTCACGTTTTGGGCACTGATCCGGCGCACGATCAGCTCGTTTACGAGGAAACGGACGAAACATTTAGCTGTTTCGTTCTCAAGACCAAGTCCAAACAGTACATCATGATCGGCTGCCAGCAGACCCTGGCGACTGAGTTTCGCTACCTGGAGGCAGACGATCCCCAGGGCGAGTTCAGGCTCTTTTTGCCCAGGGAGCGGGAGCACGAATACTGGGTCGATCACTACCGCGATCACTT
>JAUVPY010000385.1 GCA_030598425.1 Anaerolineae bacterium | reverse complement strand
GGCCTCCATCGTGCCGACGATGATCTATGAACTGCTCGTCGGAGGGATGCTCAGCGCGGCACTGGTTCCCGTATTCAGCCAGGTAGTGGAGCAAGAAGGCCGCGAGGCCCTATGGGCCCTATTCAGCCGCGTACTGAGCTTGGCGGCCGTAGTCCTAGCTGCGTTGGTGTTGCTGCTCGAACTCCTGGCTCCCCAGGTTGCCTGGTTGTTGGGTGGTGGCTTTGAGCCGGCGCTACAGGCCTCCCTGGCTCAGATGATCCGCATCGTCGCCCCGGCCGTCCTCGTTTTCGGGCTGTCGGGCGTGGTGACGGGTCTTCTCTATTCGTTGAAACAGTTCACCGACCCTGCCTTCGGCGCGGCGGTATTCAACCTAGGCATCATCATCGCCGTGCCCTTGCTGGCGGGTCGCCTTGACGCTTTCAGTCTCGCCGTGGGTGTACTGCTCGGCTCGCTGCTGCAGCTCCTCATCCAAACTCCGGGGCTCCGTGGCGTGCGCATTCGCTTCTCCCTCGATCTGTCGAATCCTGCCCTGCGACGCATCCTGACACTCTACCTGCCGATCGCGCTGGGTATCCTCATCAGCAACGTGCAGATCGCAATTGACCGCCGGCTAGCTTCGTCCACTGGGGAGAGCAGCATAGCCTGGATGGCCAATGCGACAACGATGGTCCAGTTGCCGCATGGGATAGTGGCAGTGGCCATCTCGCTGGCTGTGCTACCCACGTTGTCGCGGCTCAGCGCCGCCGGAGACCAAGAGGGCTACCGCCGGACGTTGGCCCAGGGACTTCGGCTGGTGGTGGTGCTCATCGTGCCCGCGACCCTGGGACTATTTGTGCTGGCCGAACCGATCATCGCCTTGCTGTTCGAACACGGCAAGTTCACCATCCGCGACACGTTCTGGACGGCATGGGCGCTCCGCTTCTATCTGGTGGGCCTGATCTTTGCCACAGTGGACTGGCCCCTCAACTATGCCTCGTACGCCAGGCAGGATACCATCACGCCGGCGCTGGTCGGCGTGATAAGCGTGGGGGTCTATCTGGTTGTGGCCCTGGCGTTGCTCCAGCCCATGGGGATGCTAGGACTCGTTCTCGCCGATTCGGCCAAGCACTTTAGCCATGCGATCATCATGCTGATTGTCACCTGGCGCAACACTGGCGGACTAGCAGGCCTCGGGCTGGTCCGGACGACAAGCAGGGCCTTGCTGGCCTCTGCTGTCATGGCCGTCCTCATGGCGCTCGTCGCGCGTGGGCTCACGTCCGTGACCGGCCACGGAGGCGCCCGCGGTCTGCTGGGTGAACTCGCCCTTGTAGGCATCACGGGCGCAGTTGGCGCCCTGACCTACCTAGGCCTTGCCGCAGCGTTTCGCATAGAGGAAGTCAACCTTGTCCGAGATGTAATCCGGCGGCGCTTGCGAAGGCCAGACCTTGACTAGAGGCCCGGCGTGGAGTATAATGGGGGTTGGTTCACAACGATCTGTGGCAAGTCTTGCCAGATCACCAGACATGGGCCACCAAGATAAGCACAGAGGAGCGAGAGTAAAAATGGCCAAAAAATCACGCCGAGCCCGCCGCCGGGCTTCAGCCGCAGCCCAACCAGCACACATATCCCGACCTGTCCGTCCATTAGCCACTGATACCGCGCCTAAGGAAGTGGACTTTTCGGTGGAGTATTCCTACGTGGTCGACGACCTGAGGCGCATTGCCATCATCGCCGTAGCTCTGATGGCGTTGCTGATCGCGCTGGCCTTTATCCTCATCTAGGCGACGTCCCAAAGGACTCGATCCTATCGAGCCTGGGTTGTCAAAGTTACCAGTAGGGCGGCTCCGGGAACGCCGCCCGCAGTTCGTGCCTCCGCAAGACCGAGACTCCACCCTGGGCCTGGCGTGCTGCCACCGAGCCGCCCGCCCCGTTGGATTTGCAAATGGACGTAACGTACTGTCCCAAGTGCGCAACCGAGCTTGAATGGAAACATAGCGGCGAGCGAGAGCGCCCCACCTGCCCAGCTTGCGGATTCGTCTTTTATTTCAATCCTGTGGTCGGCGCCGGGGCGCTGGTAGAGACCGACGGGCGCGTGATACTGGTTCGTCGGGGCGTCGAGCCCAAGGCGGGCTACTGGAGTCTGCCAGCAGGCTACGTCGAAGCCGACGAACTGGCCGAAGAGGCCGCTGTTCGGGAGACGCTGGAGGAAACGGGCCTCGAAATCGAGATAGACGACATGCTAGGCGTCTATTCCTTTGGCCGCGAACCGCCCACCGGTGTCCTGATCCTCTACTCGGCCCACACCACCGGAGGTGAGCTCAGGGCCGGCGACGATGCCGCTGATGTGCGGGCTTTTTCTTCGGAAGAGTTGCCACACGATGACCAGATTGCCTTCCGAACCCATCGCCAGGCATTGCACGATTGGCGACGGGCGCGGGCCATCGTGTACCGCGAAGCTAACCCGGCCGATCGGCGGGCGATTGTCGAACTGACCCGCCGTCACCCCTCGGTCGGGGATGGGTGGCCGACGTATCTGGATGAAAAGGATCGAGCACTACTGTTGGCTTGGGATGGAGATCAGCTGGTGGGCATCACCTGTGTCAGTCACCGGCCCCTGGGCCAAACGGCGAACATCGATCAGGTCTTTGTCCGACCGAGATACCGGCGTTGGGGCATCGCCACACAGTTGGTGAGCCAGGCTATCAGCCATGCACGAAACAGCAGTGTACGCACGCTGTTGGCTGAGGCGCCGGAGACCAACCCTGTCTTGTTGGTCTATCTGAAGGCTGGGTTCCGCCTGAGCGGCTTTATGGATGCGTATTATCCACCCGATGGCGCCGGTCCGGTCACTGCCATGTTCCTTGCCTACGATCTAGGTTGAGCCGGCGTACTCGGCTCGAGAGCTCGGATCCCAGCAGTGGCAACAGTTCAGGACCAGAGCCCAGCGTCCACCGCGGGCTCAGGCGCTGAACCTGATAATCCGACAGGACCGCGGGCCAAGACTCTTGCAGGCTAGGTTGACAGACTTGGGGAATTCCGCTTTTCGGTGCCGCGTTCCAAGCGGCGCGAGCCTGCGGACTGCTGACACCGCGTACGTGGACCAATCTTGTTGCCGTAAGGATGGTATGACCTGTCAAGACGATCGTTCCACGGCGCTTCGGCTTCCGGTACAGGTCCAGGTTGGTCCAGGGTGGTTGATCTCGCAGCATCCCTGTTTTTTCGTTCCAGGGCTGTTGCATTGTCCCTTGACACAGACTTCCGATTTCTGCCGTACGAAAGCCGGATGTCCCTTGCAGGCAGGTTCTCACCGTTTCGCACATCTGGTTGCCCAACAAGAAATCGGAAGTCTGGTGCCATTCGACTTTGCCACAGCCCTATTTTTCGTGCTCCCAGGCCTTGACAACCGTTCCATTTTCTGGTATAATAGCCACAGAATCGGGAACCTTAATCAGTACTAGCCAACACACAGGATTCGCGGGACCAGGGCCAGCAGGAGAGAGATCTGCTGGTCGCTTTGTCTCGAAGTCACACTGAGTTTCGGATTTGACAGCGCTCAGGGGCTGTGTTAATATCGAACTTCGCCGCCGCCAAGTCGGGAAGAAAGACGCTGAAGTATAAGCGGCGAATGACTTTCACAAGCGAATCCCGATTTGACAAGAGGATCTGGGCGTGCTATACTGCGCCGCCTTTTGGAGAGGGACCTTAACAACTGAAGAGTGATAGGTAAGGTACGCGAACGCTTGGGCTCTAAACATCAAAACGTAAATTTACGGAGAGTTTGATCCTGGCTCAGGATGAACGCTGGCGGCGTGCCT
>JAUVPY010000456.1 GCA_030598425.1 Anaerolineae bacterium | reverse complement strand
GCCGTCGCTGCGAAATAGGCAATGAAGACTGGGTGTCGCAGAACTCGTGCCAGAGCGCTGAGGATGAGCCACGTTAGGTTGAAAGAGACTGCCATCGCCTTGCCCAAATCCAGCAGCAGACCGGTAAGCCCAGTGATCGCGAAGTTATCCCATAGTGTTAGCCCTGAGGCTGCCAACACGGCCGTCGCACCCAGCAACAAAACGAGTGTCGCCAATGTCAAAGTGAGTAGCCCAGCCCAGGTGCGACTCCGACGGCGACGAGTGACCAGCCTGGCCTGGAAGCGCTCGGTAAACCCAGGCACAGGCGCTATCATCGGGGCTGTGCTCAATAGCCGGTCCAGGCGACGCAACGCATCGAGGTAAGTGCGACAACTTGCACACGCAGCAGCGTGGGTTTCTATGTGCCGGATTTTGTCCTCAGCCAGTTGGCCGTCGATCCAGAGTGATATTTGTTCCTGATAGGTATCACATTCCATAGTCATCACCTTACAGTGCTTCCACGCCGTTCGCGAATACAGGTTGGTTGTGGGTGGGCATGGTTTCAGCTTGAGTAGCAGCCTTGGCCATCATTTGCCGCGCACGGAACAGGCGTGATTTGATGGCTGGCAGGGTCGAATCAAGCGCCTCGGCAATCTCTTCGTACGAAAGCTCGTACCAGTAGCGTAATATCACCGCCGCTTTGTAGTCCGGCGGTAGCTTGTTCAGCAGCTCTTGCACGTGACGTTGGGTCTCGTGCTGTAGGGCCATTTCTTCGGGCTGGGGGTCTGAGTCTGGCAGCCAGCGCCAGGGAGGCAAATCATCCCAGGACACCAGGGCGAAGCGCCGTCGCCGCAACTTGTCAATACAGTAGTGGGAGGCGATCGCCAACAGCCAGGATGAGAACTTCCGGCTAGGATCATACGAGTCGATGCGGGTGTAAGCCCGGATGAAAGTCTCCTGGGCAGCGTCTTCTGCCTCAGCCGGATCGCCCAACATTCGATAACATACGTTCAAGACTGGTCGCTGATAGATTTCTACCAATTGGGCAAAAGCGTCATCATCTCCCTGGCGCGCACGGGCTATCCAGAGTTTTTCGTCGTCGCTCACCTGAAGGTCACCTTCTGGCATTTCTATCCTGACGTTCTATATGATTTATCCCCGCCTGCATGATCTATTACGCAGTATCTTGGCAAAAGTTGCAGGCTGAGTTCGACCGCTGACCACAGACCGCCGATGGACGTTTCGTCCGTTGTGCCCCCTCGGCGGTTAGCGCTTTTTCGCTATGAGTAGCGCACTGAGTATGAACAGGCCGAACCCGACCAGGGTGAGCCACATTCCCCAACCGGGGACAATGGAGCTGGCATATGCACGCGCAATCGCCTCTCGCGCTGTGGAGAATTGCCAGAGTGCCAGGGCGGGTGCGGCCAGCGACACGAGGGTCAGAAACACAAGCAGCAAGGGGCGGGTTGGAATGTCTCTCAGCCAGCGCGAGACGACGACCAGCCCCAGGCAAAGCAAGCAAGCCGCGGTCTGTAGCCGAAACTCTGGTGACAGCAAGACGGTTGGACTCCAAATTGGCGGCAGTAGAGTCAGTGCGAGAGGGATGACTAGGATCAGAACCGGCCAACGCGCCCAGCGGGGATAAGCCAGCCGCCGCGAGGCTACGATCAACGGCAGGCTGAAGGTGGCCACAAACAAGGGCAACAGAAAAAACAGCCGGTGGACTCTAAGTGAGCCGTTGCGTACTTCGGGCAAGAATTTGACAAATTCCGCCAGGTCCGGGGCGGTCAGAACCAACGCCGCCGGCGGGCGGCTCACCCACGGTGCGAACGAGGCCCCGATCGCCGCCAGCAGCAGCCCGCCTAATAACGCCCAACGGATGATGATTGGATGACTGGAAGACTGGAAGGTTGGACGGTTGGAAGGTTGCTTCGTCATCGAACCGGCACCGTCGTCAGTTTGACAGAATTGGCAACTGGATTGCCTGCTTCGTCTAGGACGTTTAGCCGGGCACCTGTGCCAGGGAGGTACATTCCGGCCAGGATTTGATAGTCACCGGTAGGGGTGTCCGGCTTGATATGTATGGCGTGCTGGTCGGCAATGATCTGTCCGGGTCGCCAGTCGTAAGTAGGGTAGGTCCAGCACACGGGGCGCCCGTCGGCTTGCCCCCACAAGCCCGGCGCGCTCCCCGCGGCCTCATCGCCCTCCAGATGCACAAAAATGTGATAATCCTCTGGGATAGGGGCCTGCGCTTGCCAATATAGGGTAATCGGTACCCGCCCACCTGGCCAGGCGCGGCGCGGGTCAATATCGTAGCCGACGAGGCGAACCAACCCGTCCAAGTTGGCTTCAACGGGCTGGCTTCCCCTTGCGGAGCGAGCAAAGGCTCCCGGTGTGGCTGTCTGGTCGAAGGCTCGGGCCAGAGCGTCGCTGGAGAGTTGGTCCAGGTCGGCCGTCGAGGGGCGGGCCTGGTAAACGTCCAGTCCTTTGCCATTGGGCAGAGTAGCCCTTCCAACGACGTCGTAGCCAGCTTCAACGCTGTCAAGGTCCACCGGCCAGGGGTCGATCAAGTCATCGGCGATGAAATAGTATTCTGGCCGCGGGTCGCAAGCACGGGGTGCGCCTCGTGTATACCAGGTGGTCACCTCAGGCTCTTCATTGCTGCCATAGTCCCCCTCCAGCCTGCTCTCAACGTACAGGCCGCCTACCTTCTTCCAGCCAGTCCGGTGGGCAAACCCGAAGAAACCGGCGGGTGGTAATCCGCCGTAAGGGGACCAAAAAAGGGCCGGTTGGCTCTCGGGCCAATCCTGCCAGAACTCCACATCAGGGCGCAAATATGCGACGTAGAGATAGCCGCTGAATAAGGTAACGAGTAGCAGGCAGCAGGTAGCAAGTAGCAATGACTTGAGAGTAGAGAATTGCCATTGGCGGTTTGGGATTTGCCAATTGAGATCCCATATTTTGGCGGCGGCCAGACCGGCCAGCAAGGTCCAGGCAGGGACAACTGTGTATATGTGCGTAAGTGTCAAGGCGACCGCAAAGTTGTAGCCCAGGAAGGGGACGGCTAACCAGGCCACCACAGCTCGCTGGCCAGGATCCAAGGCCGATGAGAGAAAGGCACCTAGCAGAATCAGTGC
>JAUVPY010000108.1 GCA_030598425.1 Anaerolineae bacterium | reverse complement strand
TGCACCTGGGAAGAGATACCACATGTAGTCCGAATAGAGATCGGTGTCGAGAAACGGTCCGCCTCCCCAATAGCGTCCGACGTCACCACGCCAGGCAGGAGTAAAGGCATTTTCCACAGGGCGGCCACTGCTGACAGGGATAGCGCGAATCTCTATCCCATCTTCGTAGGCGTACATAATCTGCTCGTCCTGATCGACCAGCAATGAACGCCCGGCCTTGGGAATGGTTGGCGTGCCGGTCAAAGGAGGCAACGGCGTCGAAATAGGTCGCTCGGTAGCGGTCGCCGTCGGCGAAGGGCTGGGCGAAGGCTCTTGGGTGGGAGTCGCTGACGGTGAAGGTGTGTTGGTTGGGCTCGCCGTCGCAGTCGGTGAAGAGGTCGCTGTGGGAACCGGGGTCTCGGTTGCTGCTGTTGGCTCCGGCGACGGTGTCGGGGTGGCGGACGGGCGTGCGGTTTTCGTAGGCGTTAGCTCAGCGGGTGTGTCGACGACGGCTGGACTGACGGTGGGTTGTTGGTCAGCGCGTGCGCCCGGTCGCAAAGCAGCCCGCAGACCCAGGCCCCATACCGCGAGAGCGGCGATGGCCAGGAAAAAGATAGTCGCTCGCTGAATCTTGCTCACAGACCCGCTCCCAGTACTCCGCATAAGACCAAAGCGAACAGCAATCCACCCAGGACCAACAAGGCATATCCCACCCGCTGCCAACGCCGGGCCGCGGCTACGCTGCGTCCGTGTCGGAGATGAGCTTGGGTCCCGGCGCTCAGCTCCGCCTCGTTAACCGATCGGAAACCCTGTACGGTTCCCAGCCACCAGGCGCGTTGGCAAAAGACGTATTGGCCGATTTCACTGGCGCGAATGACAGGTGTGTGGGGATTCGACTTAGGAATTGTAGGGGACTGCATCTAGACTTGATCTCTATTCTTCTGCGGCCAAGCCAATTTGCTCGCCAAAGGCGCGCAGGGCCGCTTTCATTTCTTCCTGGCGGACGGCCGTCGTCAGATCGCCTCGGGTGCGCTCCAGCACGCCGCGCACCATATCCGTTTGACGACGCAGGCCGCCGGTGATCGCATTCGGGAAATCTACTGTGATGAGCTGGCTGTAGATGTCGTCCATAACAGCCAGCAGCCGCTCGCCGGTGGCCACGTCGCCCCGTCGCAACCGGTCGAGCACGTAGCGTCGCATCTCGCCCACCGCTTCTGCCAGCCCATTTAGATAAGCGGCTGGCTCCACGTTCAACTCTTCGGGCGTGGGCAAGCTATTCTCAGTGATAAGCGCATAGGTGATGTGGGCTTCGGCCAGTTCCTTCAAGGCGTCTTGGGTGTAACCCGCGTGGTATACATCAGGATATTCCTGGGCGTCGGCGACCATCTCAGCAGCGGCGGCCCGGGCGGTTGCCATGAGTGATTGGGCGTCAGCGAAGTCATCTCTGTGGCTGGCCCGGATCGAGTTGGCGCAGTGGCGGATGAGCTGCCGCGAGCGCCGCAGCGTCTCATCACGCACTGCGTTTTTTGCCTCAAATCCTTCACAGATTGCGTCCACGATGCTTTGAAGTTGGTCCAACAAACCCTCCTTGCGACGATTTCGGCTTACTTGGAGCGGCTTTCATTTTGCCTCAGGTCGGTTGAGATGTCAAAAAGATCAGGCAGGGCAACAAGCCTGAATCTAGGGTGTCCGTTTGCTCGCTTTCTTGTCAACGCCTGTAGAATGGTGTATACTTCTTTGGCCTGTGTTGTAGCCACAATATCTTGTGCCGACTTTTGTCCTCAACCCTACATTTTGTAGCTTCTTATTCTAATTTCTTTGCGAATCGTGGTTGCTTTGCTCTGTCGGCCGTACACATCGTGATATTGCCGTTCTCTGAGTAAAAGAGGGGTTCACTATGAAATGCCCGTTTTGCGAAGCCACTCATGCCCGCGTCATTGATACTCGCGCGGTTAGCGACGGGATCCGTCGCCGTCGTGAATGCCAAGAGTGTCACCAACGCTTCACCACCTATGAGCGTATTGCCAGAGTGAACTTGCTAGTGGTCAAGCGCGATAAAAGCCGGCAGGGTTTCGACCGCGATAAGTTGCTCAGGAGTATGCAATCTGCCTGCTCCAAACGACCGGTGTCGGCTGAGGTGTTGGAGGATGCAGCACGCGACATTGAGGCCGAACTCTATGCTATGGGCCGCTCTGAGGTAGATAGTCTGACCATCGGCGAGCTGGCGATGGACCGGCTGCGCCAGATTGACGATGTGGCCTATGTACGTTTCGCCTCTGTCTACCGGCGTTTTACCGATGTGGACCACATGGTTGAGGAGATAGATGCTCTGCGCGCGCGTAAGCGCCGCGAGGAAGAGCTAAAGAATCAGATGCCACTGCCACTTCAGGAAAGGTGACAGGTCTGTCCACATTGCTCCCGATAGATATCCCGGCACCAGTCCACACCATATAAGTATGTGAGGCCCCCACCAGAAAGTTTCCTCGGAGTACCCAATGCCGTACGAGCCCATCATTGGTATGGAAGTCCACGTGGAGTTGGACACGGCCAGCAAGATGTTTTGTGGTTGCAGCGCACAGGCGTTTGGCACGCCGCCCAACACCCACGTCTGCCCTATTTGCCTGGCCATGCCGGGCACACTGCCAGTCATCAATGAACAGGCTGTGCGCTGCACGGTGATGACTGGCCTGGCGCTGAACTGCACCATCCAGGAGCACAACGTCTTTGCTCGCAAGAACTACTTTTATCCCGATCTGCCCAAGGGCTACCAGATATCCCAATATGAATTGCCTCTGTGCCGGGATGGATTCCTGACCGTTGATGTGGGCGAGGCCACCCGGACGATTTGCATTCGCCGGGTGCATTTGGAAGAGGACACGGGCAAACTGATGCACGTAGACGGCCATAGCTTGGTGGATTTCAACCGAGCAGGCGTGCCCTTGATGGAGATTGTGTCGGAGGCCGATATACAGTCGGCTGAGGAAGCTTATGCCTATGTCACTCGCTTGCGTCAAATAGTGCGGTATCTGGGCGTGAGCAGCGGCGACATGGAGAAGGGAGCCATGCGCTGTGAGGTGAATTTGTCGTTGCGACCGACTGGCTCCGACGAATTCGGCACCAAGGTGGAGGTGAAGAATCTCAACTCCTTCCGTTCGGTGCGCAATGCCATCGCCTACGAAATCGAGCGTCAGACCCGGTTGCTGGAAGCGGGGGAGCCGGTGTTTCAGGTGACGATGGGATGGGACGAAGTGGCTGGCGTCACTCGAGAGCAGAGGAGCAAGGAGGAGGCTCACGACTATCGTTACTTCCCTGAGCCTGACCTGCCCCCGTTGGACCTGGAGCCAGCCGGGATTGAAGAGGTGAAGGCCAGCTTGCCCGAGTTGCCTGACGTCAAACGCGATCGTTTTATGGCCGATTACGGCCTGGGTCGCTACGATGCCAGCGTGTTGGTCGAGGACCGGGCGGTTGCCGATTACTATGAGCGCGCGGTGACAGCAGCCGGGGACACGCTCAGTCTCAAGCTGGTGGCCAACTGGGTGACTGGTGAGTTTTTCCGACTGATGAACGAAGCCGATATGGCCATCACTG
Source organism: Anaerolineae bacterium (assembly GCA_030598425.1). Classification (GTDB taxonomy): domain Bacteria; phylum Chloroflexota; class Anaerolineae; order 4572-78; family NAK82; genus JAUVPY01. The sequence goes on along the minus strand of JAUVPY010000108.1, from coordinate 4,128 downwards.
ATGTGAAGGTCAACCCGGAGGATCTGGTAGCTCTGATCGGGATGGTCAATTCGGGCGTTATCAACCAGACTGCGGCCAAAAAGACCTTCGGCGTGATGTGGGAGACGGGGCGGTCACCTCAGGAAATCGTCGAGGAGATGGGTCTGAAGCAAGTCTCGGACGCCAGCGAGTTGACGGCTGTCGTGCACCGCGTCCTTGCCAACAATCCCGATGCAGTCGTCAGTTTCAGGGCCGGCAAGGAGACTACCATTCGATTCCTTATCGGACAGGTGATGAAAGCCACGCGCGGTAAGGCCAATCCTCAATTGGCTGAGCAGTTACTGCGCGATCAAATGCAGGCTGGTGACTGACATTATAATTCCTTTCTTGTGTTGCCTTACCGGGGAATCCATTATATACTGCTGCAAACCCTGTGTAGCGGGCTATGTATTGTGCTTCCCGCTGTTTTGAAGGACGTTTCTGCACCACAAGGAGGTGATGCAATCAGGTGATTGGTTATAATTGTCTTTGAGGGCGAGTCGCTGACAAAGCTGCTCGCCTATTTGTGTGAATATGCTTCTGTCTACCGAAAGAGGAACCCGAAAACATGTTCGCAAAGGAGCGAAAGACCAACTATGTCAACTGAATTGAATCCCTTTGATATCGCACAAAGACAGCTCGACGAAGCGGCTGAATTACTTGGGCTGGACGAAGCGACACATCAGCTATTGCGATGGCCCCGCCGTGAGCTGCGCGTAATCATCCCGGTGCGTATGGACGACGGCACAGTGCAAGTCTTCCACGGCTATCGCGTGCAGTACAACGATGCCCGGGGCGCGACGAAAGGTGGCCTCCGCTGGCACCCCGATGAGACCATTGACACGGTGCGGGCTCTGGCTGCCTGGATGGCGTGGAAGACGGCAGTGGTAGACATACCTTTGGGGGGCGGTAAAGGGGGCGTCACTTGCAGTCCCAAGGAGATGTCGCAGGGCGAGCAAGAGCGGCTGGCCCGGGGCTACATCCGTGCCATCCACCGCATAATTGACGATAAGACTGACGTGCCAGCGCCGGACGTGTATACCAACCCCCAAATCATGGCCTGGATGATGGATGAGTTTAGCATCATCAAAGGCTACAACGTGCCGGGGATGATCACCGGCAAGCCGCTTCCCTTGGGTGGGTCCGAGGGGCGTGGCGACGCTACGGCTCGCGGCGGCGTTTACACAGTGCGTGAGGCAAGTAAAGCACTGGACATTGACCTAAGGGGCGCGACAGCCGCCATACAAGGTTACGGTAACGCGGGTCAATTTGTCCACAAATTGGGCGAGGAGATCCTGAGCCTTAAAGTGGTCGCCGTCTCCGACTCGAGAGGCGGAGTCTATCGGGAAGAGGGTATTTCTTTCGAAGAGGGCGTTGCGTGGAAGAATAAGAACGGCACTGTGGTTGACATGGCCAACACCAAGAACGTCACCAACGAAGAGTTGTTGGAATTGGACGTTGCAGTGCTCTTCCCTTCAGCCTTGGAGAACGTGATCACCGGGGCCAACGCCCGCAATATCAAGGCCAAGATCAGTGCTGAGTTGGCCAACGGTCCTACCACCCCTGAAGCTGACGACATTCTGCACGAGAGAGGCGTTTACGTCATCCCCGACTTCTTGTGCAATGCTGGCGGTGTGACAGTCAGCTATTTCGAGCAAGTGCAGAACGCCTATGATTTCTACTGGCCTGTAGAACTCGTCCACGAGCGTTTGGACGCCAAGATGACGGCCGCCTTCCACGCCGTGCACAAGATGGCCCAGGAAAAGAGTGTCCACAACCGGCTGGCCGCCTATCTGGTTGCCGTGCAGCGGGTGGCCGAAGCCTGTAAACTGCGTGGGTGGGTATAGATTGCCCATACGCCATACGCCTACGCAGGCAAGCGGTATGAGATCGCAGGGCTGCGCCCATATTGGGGGTGCAGCCCTTTCCTTTTCAAGAGGTAACTGCTCAGCCATAAGGTGCAACGCACTTGGTTTACACGATTATAGCGGCCTACTTGACTGGATCCGGCTCCAAAGCGGGCTGAAAGTGCGTTGCACCTGAGTAGTTACTTCAAGAGCTTATTGGTGAGCCGCAACAACTGTTTGACGATATACAGTTAGTGGTCTATCATGCAATTGCTATGTTTGGCACCCTTTTTCTGGAGCTGTTTGGTCCCTGCTGAGGAGGAATAAGCCTTGTTAGTTGATCCCAGGGCGATGCCCAAAGTTCTGGAGCTTCATCTGGAAATCTCTCGCTATCCTATCTTGGCCAAGAATATCCGGGAACGAATGCGGGAGGAACTGTTTGCACGGCACGTCATCGCTCCCGACCTCTTTGAGCAGGAAGTGAGAGAGAAGGCAATTCGCTCCCAGTACCTCGAAGGGCTGGAACATCCGTATGAGCAGGAAGAGCCCGAGATATGGCTGCAACGGGTTCAACAGATCCGGGACGATCTCACCGACTTCTATTTTGCTTATAATTTGCCCCACGATCTCTTTGCGGAGATTGTAATAGCTGTGCTTCAGGATCGCAAGCCCGATAAAGAGGTCATTCTAACGTTTAACCCAGAGCTGGCCCCCTGGGATATGCTCTTTGCCAAGGCTGAAGAATACGAGGCCTATCCGCCCGAGGAGAGGGCGAAGGTCAAGCACCATTTGCAGGAGATCATCGTTGTGCTCGTCAAGGGCATGATTAGTGACCAGTTGGCCTTCATCGGCATCGCCAAGAATTTCTTTACCATAGCCGATCTCAAGGAGATAAGACGGCGTCGAATTGGTCGTGGCAAGATCGGGGGCAAGGCCGCCGGTATGTTGCTCGCCCATAAGATCCTGCAACGAGCGGAGGCAGAAGGTGAAATCGAGTTGGCGCACCCTATCACCATTCCCGACTCGTACTTCATGGGCTCCGATGTCTACTACGAGTTTCACGAGCTAAATGATCTGCACGACTTTCAAAATCAGAAATACAAGACACAAGAGGAGATCATAGCTGAATATCCTAAAGGGGTAGAGGTCTTCACCAACGGCCGTTTTCCAGAACAGGTGCTCGACCGTCTGGGTGCCCTGCTGGCTGAGGTAGGCAAAGCGCCCTTGATCGTGCGTTCCTCCAGTTTACTTGAAGATAACTTCGGTAGTTCCTTCGCGGGCAAGTACGACAGCTTTTTCTGCCCCAACCAGGGAACCTTCGAAGAGAACTTGATGGAGCTGTCCAACGCCATCAAGTGTATCTACGCCAGCGTGACTAACCCCAATGCTTTGCTCTACCGGCGCCAGAAAAGGCTCATCGATTATGACGAGCGCATGGGAGTGCTAATTCAGAGAGTTGAAGGCCAGCAGTTTGGCCACTATCTTTTCCCATCCATTGCTGGGGTGGCCTTTAGCCGCAACCCATTTCGTTGGAACCGGAAGATTCGCCGCGAAGACGGTTTCTTGCGAATAGTCTGGGGGCTCGGAACTCGTGCTGTCGATCGAGTGGCCAACGATTATCCGCGTATGGTGGCCTTGAGTCATCCGCAGCTTCGCCCAGAAAGGACCGCAAGGGAAATCAGAAAGTATTCGCAACATAACGTGGACCTGATTGATTTGGCCGATAACCATATGAAATCCTTGCCTGTTGCTGAGGTGATCTCGGCCAGGTATCCTGGTGTCCGATTGCTGGCTACGCAGGATAAGGGAGATTATATGCAACCTATCTTCGCCTTGGGCAGCGACTTGGACCCCAAGAGGTTGGTCCTCACCTTTGATGGATTGGTGAAAGATGCGACCTTCATGTCGGACATGAAGGCACTTCTTAAGACCTTGGAGAGGTATTATCAATTCCCGATCGATGTGGAATTCGCGGTTGACATCGTCACCGATCGTCCACGACCGGAATATAGCTTACATTTGCTTCAATGTCGTCCGCTCATTAGCCGGGAGTGGGGGGAAAAGCTAGAGCTTCCAACCGATGTGCCCGAAGCGGACAAGCTTTTCTCAGCCAATAGACTCGTGCCCCAGGGTTTTGTCTCCAACATCAACTACATTGTCTACGTTGATCCCGAGGCGTATAGTCAAATCCCCGATCGTTCGGGCAAACTTGAGATTGGCCGGATTATCGGCCGGCTCAACACGCGGCTTGAAGACGAGCGCT
>JAUVPY010000469.1 GCA_030598425.1 Anaerolineae bacterium | reverse complement strand
GTGCAACGCACTTTCAGCCCGTTTTGAAGCCGGATCCAGTCAAGTAGGTCGCTGTAATCGTGTGAGCCAAGTGCGTTGCACCTTGTGGCTGAGCAGTCAGCTTTTAGTTAGACAACGGAGTCATACTGTGATAGAATTCTTACCTGGCCACTTCGGTTCCAATTCTCTACGCGCGTATGGCTAACGCGATGGGATTAGAATCCTGTAAGAGGGGGTATCGCGGGGACTAGGTGCAAACTAAACCCGAGCCACTATCAACCGTCATCATTCGCGCCTCGAGAAATAGGACCTTCTCATTCGTACCTCTGGTCATCGGATTGCTCTTTCTGGCAGCTTGCCGGCCGGCCGAGGCCCCGACGGCCCCGCCCTCGATGACACTGACGCACGCTTTGGAGGCCACCGACACTACCAACGTAGAGGACACCCCTCAGCCAACCACCGAAACCGAAGGGGCAGCACAAGGAGGGACACGACCTTCCAGCACCCCAACCCGCAGGCCGTCCCCGACCCCTACGGCGAGCCTTCGAGCCCGCCCATCGGGCACGAGGGAATCGAACCAGGCCACCCCCAGCCCACAGATGCCTGCCTCAACTCCCCGCCCCTCTCCTCCGACACAAGGAGGCGAAATAGTCGTTGGCGGCCTGGGGGGTCCCGGCACTCTCAACCCATTGTTGGCTGAGTCGGAGGCTGGCCGGTCCTTGGTACCCCTCCTGTTTGATAGCTTGACCACCCACGATCCTCTTTCAGGCCAGCTTATTCCACGCCTGGCCGAAGAGTGGCTGATCGCTCCTGATAGCCGCACCATCACCTTTACCTTGCGCGCCGATGCTCAGTGGCACGACGAACAACCGGTGGTAGCTGACGACGTGGTTTTCAGCATCGAAGCCGCCCGCGACCAGACCCTCGGCAGTCTATATGGCCCGCAACTGGAACACGTGGCTGAGGTTGAGGCCGCCGACGATAGAACGGTTGTGGTCAGCCTTGACACGTCGCATTGCCCATCGCTGGCGACACTGGGGGAACTACCGGTTTTGCCTCAACATGTGTTTGGAGGCTCTGAATCAGATATCGCGTCCTTGGCGGGCGCCCCGCTGGGCAGTGGACCGTTTGTATTCGTGGATTGGACACCCGAGGGCGAAATCCACCTGGCCCGTAATGACGATTACTGGGGAGGCGCGCCGTACCTGGATGCTTTGAGCTATCGCCCCTTCGAGACCAGCGACGAACTGAGACGCGCCCTGAAGAGTGAGCAGATCGATGTTGCGCTAATGCCGCCAAGTTATCGAGCAGATACCACTGACACTTCGCCGGCGTTCTCGACCTATCGTTATCCAGCGCCCGAGTTTCTTTACCTAGCTTTCAACAATGACCACCCTGTTTTAGGCGACGCGCGGGTGAGACAGGCACTCGGCATGGCGGTTGATCGAGAACATTTGCTGGACCAAGCGCTAAGTGGTGCGGGAGAACCTATCGCCGGATCACTGCCCGCCGCGCACTGGGCGGCCGACCCCGATCTAGGTTTACCTCCCTACGACCCGGACGGGGCACGCCAGTTACTGGCCGAGGCCGGCTGGTCCGATTCTGACGGCGACGGCTGGCTCGATCACGACGGTGAGCGGCTGCGCCTGCCGGTGCGTACCAACGGTGGCAACCGGCTGCGCGAAGACGTGGCCACCCTGATGGCTGGCTATTACCGCGCCATCGGGATTGACGCCGCCGTCGAACTTGTGCTGTGGGGGGCCGTTGTAGATGATCTATTCACCCACGATTTTGACACTATGGTCTTCAGTTGGCCACTGAGGGCCGAGCCTGACCAAAGCCGATGGTGGCTTTCAACGGAGAATGAGATTGGCAGTGGCTACAACTTTGTCTCTTTCGCGGACGAGACGGTAGATCGTATGCTGGAAGAAGCATTGGCCCTGCCTGGCTGCGACCCCCGAGGCCGTGCTGAAATTTACCAGCAGATCCAGGGAGTGCTGGCCCGGGAACGGCCTTATGACTTCTTGGTCATCCCCTATGCCACACTGTTGGCCCGTCCTGACCTGCGTGGCATAGAAGCAGGACCATTTGCAGACCCGCTTGAGAGCGCCACCGGCTGGTACCTCGTGCCGTAAATAGTACATTGTAAGGCAAATCCTGCCCGGTTCTCTCGCTCAAGCCGGATCCGTGATCCGGCGCGGCCTGGCCGGGCAAGAGACGCGGATCACGGATCCGCTCGGAGCATTAGCCGTGAAATATGAACGAAGGAGAGGTTTGGTGAAAGGCCCAACGCTGGCTGATCTGATCGATGAGGTCGAGATATCGGGACTGAATGCCGATTACGGGCCCGGAGAACGTCGACGGGTGGCCCTTGAGGTGTCAGCCCTGAACTTTGACGATTGGTTACGAAAGATGGTGACCAGCCCTAACCGCCGGGGTGAGGTGGTACTGGCCATCCAGCGTCCTGACCGGCGAACGTTACTCCATACCAAGCGATTTTATCCAGAGGGGGTCTATCGGCTGCCCAGTGGCGGCGTGCACCCTGACGAGCCAGTCGTGTCGGGTGTGACGCGAGAGACAAAGGAGGAAACAGGCCTGGACGTTTTCATAGACCGCTTCCTGGGGACGGTTGAGTACGAGTTCTGCCACGGAGACCAAGCGCTATTCTTTGTCTCGTACGTGTTCCTGGTGCGGGCGGACAACGATAAGCCAGTAGTGCAAGATCCAGACGAGCAGATCACCGGCTTCCGTTACGTGGCTCCGCCGGAGATCCGAGGAGTGGCGGCCCAACTCCGGGGATTGCCCCCCAAGTGGGCCGACTGGGGTCGCTTTCGGGCCCTGCCTCACGACCTGGTGGCCGACGTGTTGGGGGCTTAGGGCCAATACCGTTAAAGAAAGGGGCTATAAAAGAACAGTGTCCCGCTT
>JAUVPY010000027.1 GCA_030598425.1 Anaerolineae bacterium | reverse complement strand
GGCGGGCAGGGAAGCCGTGCCAGGCCGCGCTCAGCCAGGCCAGCGACTCGCGTCCGTCGGGCACAGTGACGTAGGGAACTGTCAGCTCGGTGGGCAGCAGCAGGTCGCGTACTTCCGACACGTCCCGTTCGCCAACGACCGCTACCGCGCCGTTCTTCAGCGCCGCGCCGACGAATCCGTGCCCGTCCACGTTTACGCCGCGATAAGCGACGAAGAGCGTACCAGGGCGCACCTGGCGCGAATCAAAGGCAAGCCCGGTGACATCCACGTCGGGGTTGCCGATCACGCGCCATTTAGGTAAAGCCTTGAGAAGATCAGTAAGCCTCATGGGGAGTTACCGCATCGCTTTAAGAATCAAGGGTCGTGATTTCCGGGCACCAGTATAGCACAGGGCAGATGGCATGGGAAAGCTTCTATCCATCTCGTGACGCGTCTCAGACCCGAGAGTCGGTTGAATTCCCCAACAATCTTTGACATTCCCCTGGACCTATGTATAATCGTCGTGAGTTCGCGAAGGTGCCAGGGTTGCCACACGCCGAGCGCCCCTTCTCTGTGCTACCCGTTCCTCAACGACTTAAACAGTTTTGATCTTGCGCATCACTCGCCATTTCGCGATTTGCGAACTGCTTGGTGAGCGTTTCATCTGCCTGTTACCCATATGGCCGCAACAACTCCTCACTCTTGGCATGCTGAATATGCTCGAAAAATCACGCTATATGGCTGAGATGCTGCGTGATGCAGAGAAGGATTCGAGCTTAGGAAACGATGATTATTGAATACGACCCCCAAGCTGATGCACTATACGTCCAGCTCCGCGAAGGGGACATAAAGGAGACTAAACTATGAAACTGATCGATCTAACCATCCCATTGGGCATTGGCACCCCGCCGTGGCCCACCTACGAAGCCTTGCAAGTGAAATACTTCAAGCGCCTGGCTCCCAACGGAGCCAACGGCCAATTGCTAACGCACTCGAATCACCTGGGCACTCACCTGGACGGTGAGATTCACTTTCACACCCCCGGTAAGGATATAGCCAGCCTGGAAATGGACTTTCTGGTTAACGAGGGGGCGGTGGTAGACTTGAGTGATGTCTGCGGTGACTACAATGTCTACACCAGCAAGATGATCGAAGAGCGGGTGGAGGTACGAGACGGCGACATTCTCATCATCCATACCGGCTATCACCACTTCGGCTGGGATCAGCCCAATGCCGACGAGGTGCGTTATATGGTGATGCACCCCGGCCCCGATCGCGAATTCGCCGAGTGGGCCAAGGCCAAGAATCTGCGTTGGATCGGCGTCGACTGCGGCAGCGCCGACCACCCGATGAACACCATCATCCGCAACTGGATGCCGCGCCAGGCTCGCCAGGCCGATAACGTCTTCCAGAAGAAATTCGGTAAGTCCCTGGAAGAATTCTTCGACGATACCAAGTATCAGTTGATGCACTTGGAGATGTTCCCACATGGCATCATCCACGCTGAGTGCATCGGTGGAGAAATAGACTTACTGACCAACCGCCGGGTGCAAATTGGATTCTTCCCTTGGCGATTTGTGGACGGCGAGTCGAGCATCGGTCGTTGCGTGGCCTTCGTTGACGATGACGAGCATGAAGAGCTTATGAAGAAGAAGGAGGGCATGCCCACCACCAAATTCGGTGACGCTTACGACCCGACCCACGTCGAACGCATCAACGAGTTGAGCAGTGCCAACCTGGGTTAACGCTCAACCAGAGTTGTGATAGGTCGATATAAGAAAATTTCATTTCATCAAGGAGGATTTCGCCATGCGACTTGAACCCCCTGAAAAGGTATCACGAGAACAGATCACCCTCGACGTGCGCGAGATCGAGCCGTTGCTCCAGGCACCAGCAATGGACCTGAAGCCGTGGCCAGGCGCGATGATTACGCTCAAAGACGGGCGCACCCTGTACATCCGCGAGGCCAAGATGGAAGAGGCGCCGATGATGTTGGACTACGTCGGGCAGGTGATGAAAGTCGAGCACGATTTCTACGACATTGTTGGTGCCCGCGTTTATGCCGAAATACTGGGTTGGTACCGTAAACGGCTCAAAGACCCTTATACCCTGGTGGGCTTGATTGACGGTGTATGGGCCGGGTTCGCCAATGGCCGCCTGAAGAACGAAGACATTAACATCAGTCTGCACACAATGGCCCTCATGCGCGGGGGGCGCATTGGCGCTGTCATGTACTACGCCAAGGCCTACTACGGCTTCGAGATTCTGGGCAACCAAGAGTGGTGGGCTACTTATGAGAGCTACAACGGCTGGTGGCGCTGGGGAATTGGTATGGCGCAACCCAGCTACCCCTGGCCCGAATACCAGCATGAACTCGGTGGCGCTCGTGTCTACTACATCACTAAGAAGTACTGGGACGCGGTGGTAAAGGACTACGCGCGCCAGATCGTGGGTGCAGACCTGGCCTTTGACGTACCCGACGAAGTGGTCAAAGCCAACGAGGTATTGCGCGTGCCTGACGAGGTATTGGTCTAACCTGACTTTGCAGATGCAGACCGCTGCATCTTAAGAGACGCCCCCGACAGCCGGACTCTCTTACAAAACCTTAAACAATCCGGAGGTATAAAGCAAATTGCCTGTCTATGCTGGAAAGCTCTTACGGGTAGATTTGACAAAAGGCACCTGGGCTGAGGAGACAATTAGCGAAGATCAGGTTCAAAAGTGGCTGCTGGGGTCGGGTTTCGCCGCCAAGCTTTTCTACGATGAGATGAGGCCCGAGCTGGACCCGCTGGACCCGACCAGCCCGCTGATGGTCTTCAACGGGGTGCTGACGGGCACCTTTGCGCCCACCGGTTGCCGCAGTTCGTGGTGTGGACGCTCACCTCTGACTGGCATCTGGAATGAAGCCAACCTGGGTAACTACTGGGGTGCTGAACTGCGCTTCGCTGGTTACGATGGGCTGGTCGTCACCGGGCAGGCCGAAAAACCGGTTTATCTATGGATCAACGGCCTGGAGAACAAGATTGAACTACGTGATGCTTCGCATCTGTGGGGCAAGGAGTACTTCGAGACGGCCGACACCCTGCTGACCGAAACCGATCGCCGCGCGCAGGTGGCCGGCATCGGGCCGGCGGGCGAAAACCTGGTGAAGATCGCCGGGGTGATGAGTGGCCCCACTGATCATGTGCGAGCCGCAGCCCGAGGCGGAATGCGGGCCTTGCTGGGCAGCAAGAACCTCAAGGCCATCGTGGTGCGCGGCAAACAGCGACCCCAATACCCAGACATGAAGGCCTTCCGGGACGAGGTGAAGGTCCAGAACGCCTTCATCAAGGAAAATTCGGTCGGCATGTCGAACTTCGGTACGTCAGGTGGGGTGATCGGCACCGAGAAGTTCGGCGATATGCCAATGCGCAACTGGACATTGGGCAGTTGGGCCGAAGTCAACCAGGTTTCCGGGCAGACCATCTATGACAAATACCTGGTGAAGCATAGCTTCTGCTTTGCCTGTCCTATAGGCTGCGGCAAAGAGGTGGAGGTCACCGAAGGCAAATACCAGGTACCGCGGGGCGAAGGGGTGGAGTACGAAACCGTCGCTGGCTTCGCTGGATTGACGCGCAACGCCAACGCAGCGAGTGTGATACTGGCCAACTCTCTCTGCAACCGCTTTGGGCTGGATACTATTTCCACCTCGTCGGCGATTGCCTTCGCGATGGAGGCCTACGAGCGGGAACTCATCGGGCCTGAGGATACCGGTGGCGTCGAGCTCCGCTTTAGTGATCCCGACGCGATACTGGCTATGATCGAGAAGATCGCGTATCGCCGCGACATCGGTGATGTTTTGGCCGAGGGGGTGCGTGAGGCGGCGCGCCGCATCGGGAATGGGGCCGAAGACTTCGCAATCCACGTTAAGGGATTGGAGATCGCCTATCACGACCCGCGTGCTTTCTTGTCCATGGCCGTCAACTACGCCACCGCCAGCAGGGGAGGCTGCCATCTGGAGTCGTTGTCGTATTGGAACGGCTACGGTGTCCACCACCCCGATCTGGGCTATTCCGAGACGCTTCCGCTTCACGAGTCCAACGCCGAGCAGGCCAGGCTGGCTTACGATTATCAGAACTTTATGAGCGTCTATAATCCGCTAGGGTTGTGCAAGTTCATCGCCAAAGGTCTGGTTGGGCCCGAGCGGATTGCCCAGATTGTGAACAGCGGGTTGGGCTGGGACTGGACGGCCGAGGACGTGCTGACGACGGGCGAGCGGCTGTTCCAGCTCAAGCGGCTTATCAACCTGCGGTTGGGGGTCACTGCGGCCGACGACACGTTGCCCAAACGCCTGCTGACCGAGCCGCGCCCCAGCGGAGACGCAGCGGGGGTACTTCCCGATCTAGAAGTTATGCTGCCCGTCTACTACCGGTTGCGCGATTGGGATCAGAACGGTGTCCCTGGCCAGGGGCGATTGGAACAATTGGGTCTGCCAGAAATCTAGGACGCACCCAACTGGGAGAAGGTGATTGACACTGATTCCAGCAAGTGCTATAATCCTGTTGCTCGCAAAGGAGCGAAATCCGCTGTTTATGCTCCTCGCATCGCGAAACAAAGCTTTCCCAAGAGGAAGGTTTTTGAGAAGAGATCCCTCGAGCGCCCCAAAACACTACCCTTCTGTTGTCAGTTGCTCACAGGAGTGACTGTATTGGTCGTTTTTGAGCCTTTAAGGCACAGTTCTCTCAAAGAAAGGAGTAAGAACCAATGCGTAAGCAACTTGTTGTGGTAATGGCACTTCTGGTCGTCCTATCGGTGGTGGCCGCCCAGTGCGCTGCACCTGCCACCCAGGAGCCAGCCGCTGAGACGGGTGAGTACAAACTGGCTGTAGTCCTGCCCGGCGTCACGACGGACGCGGATTACAACACCTTGGGCTACCTCGGCGGTCTTGCGGTGCAGAAAGACCTTGGCGTTGAGATGGCCTACTCCGAGAGCGTGGCGGTGCCCGATGTCGACAGAGTCATGCGGGAATACATCGACAACGGCTTTAATGTTATCTTTACCCACGGCGGGCAGTTCGTTACCCAGACAAAGGAGCTGGCGAGTGAATTTCCGGATGTGTACTTCATCGGGGAGTTCGATGCGCCCGTGGAAGACGCCCCCGACAATATGTGGGTCATCGACCGAAACTTCCACGTTCCCTTCTACGCCATCGGTGCCACAGCCGCCAAGCAGTCCCAGACTGGCACGATCGGCTACATCGGCGGACTGACCCTGCCCTTCTCCTATGCCGAGGTCCACGCCATGGAGCAGGCCATAAGTGATCTGGGCTTGGACGTGGAGGTTAAGCCAGTTTGGGTCGGGGACTTCAATGACCCAACCAAGGCTCGGGAATTGACGGAGGCTATGATCGCGGAAGGCGCCGATGTGATCGTAGGCTCACTTAACCTGGGTATGTTCGGGCTGTTTGAGGGCGTAAAGAGTGCACCTGGCCAAGTGTGGGCGACTGCCAAGTATGTCGATAAGTCCAATTTCGCTCCCGACAACTATGTTACCGCAGCGCTCTACGACTGGGAAAAGCCACTAACGGATATCGTACAGAAGATCATGGAAGGTGAAACGGGCGGATACTACCCCATGGGTTTCGAGACTGGGGTCGCTGTCCAAATGCCTCTCCGAAATTCTTCCGATGAGGTCAGCAGCGAGATTGAGCAGATCGTAGCCGACGTCCAGTCTGGCAAGATCGAAGTCGTCAAAGATACCACTCCCATCGAGTAAGACTTTCTGGGACCTTCTGAGCAAATCATCAGAAGCGTGGGCGGTTCGCACTGTCTCATCGACCGTGGCGAGCCGCCCACGCGGAATCCCGGTAGGTCCCCTTTCATCGGGCAGGACCGGCCTGCGCTTGCCCATTAGCTCTGGGCCTGGCGTCCAGTTCGCCCTGCTTCTACGTGGGGCATTCTCACGGGGGAATGGATTGGCACCCTGGCCCGTGAGTTCCCGCAGCTCCTGCGATAATACGTATTCAGACTTGTCGATCTATCTCACGCACGGCAGTGTCTTATGAAAAACTCAACCATGCTCGAAATGAAGGGCGTGCGCAAGTCCTTTGGGACGGTCGTCGCCCTTGACGATGTCAACTTGCAGCTTAAGAGCAGCGAGATTCACGGTCTTCTTGGCGGGAACGGCGCGGGGAAGACGACGTTGATGAATGTCCTGTATGGCCTATACAAACCAGATCGGGGCGAGATCTACCTGCGCGAAAAGAAGGTGGAGATTCAGTCGCCCAAAGATGCCATCAGTTGTGGCATTGGGATGGTTCACCAGCATTTCCTCCAGATAGACAGCTACACAGTCACCGAGAATATCGTGCTGGGAACCCGCCTGAAAAATAGACCTACCTTAGATTTGGATCAAGAAGAGCAACGGATCCAAGATTTGTCGGAAAGGTTCGGCCTGGAGGTTAGCCCTAGCTCTCTGGTAGAAGAGCTGCCCATGGGAATCCGGCAGAGGGTTGAGATTCTCAAAGCGGTGTATCGAGGCGTTGACGTCCTGATACTCGACGAGCCAACCACCAATCTTACCCCTCAGGAGGTGGAGTCCCTTTTCCAATCCTTGAGAGTGATGGTCGAAGAGGGGATGAGCGTGGTCTTCATTACCCACAAGCTGAGAGAGGTGTTAAGCGTCAGCGACAGGATCTCGGTGCTCAGGGACGGTAGGAACGTCATCACTCTACCCAGGGATGAGGCTTCGGAGGAGGTTCTGGTCAGGGCCATGGTCGGTGAGGGGCTGGACGTTGGGAAGAGCCTCGTTTTCTCAGATACAGGTCTTGACCAGGAAGCTCTCCAGGTGGGACAGGAGCCGGTCCTGCGGGTCGAAGGGTTGCAGGTGGTCAACGAAGAGGGCAACCCGTTGGTCAAAGACTGCTCGTTCCAGATCCGCGAGAAGGAGATCTTCGGCGTCGCGGGCGTGGCCGGAAACGGCCAGCAGGAACTGGCAGAGAGTTTGATGGGTATCCGCCCGATTGCGGGCGGGCAAGCTTCGATTGATGACACAAGCATCGTAGGATTGGAAACCAGGGAATTGCTGGAGATGGGGGTAACCTATATTCCAGAAGACAGGTTGCAGGATGGTTTCCTGCCAACGGCCAACGTGGCGCAGAATCTGATCCTGGGCTATCAGCGCCAGGAACCGTATCACAACAGAGGGTTCCTCGACTGGAATGCCATCTTCCGCGCAGCTCGTGAGTTGATCACCGAGTACAACATCATGACGCCAAGTGCAAAAGAACCCGCGGCCAACCTATCAGGAGGAAACATCCAGCGGGTTATGTTGGCTCGGGCCTTCTCCCATCCGGCCAAGCTCCTGGTTGCCCACAACCCAACCAGGGGATTGGATATAGGTTCGATGGAGTTTGTTTACTCGAAGCTCCTGGAGCGAAAGGAGCAGGGGATGGCTACTCTGCTGCTATCCGAGGATCTGGATGAGCTTATGCTCCTGTGCGACAGAATCGCCACCATCTACCGAGGCCAGTTCGCGGGAGTCCTGGAGAGGGGCGAGTTCGATAAGTATCAGATAGGCCGCATGATGAGTGGAGTCGAAACCCATGAGTGAGCAAACTACGGAACTTGGTCATAGCATCAAGGCTCTGGCCGACACGCTGATCCCTTACATCTTGGCCGTAGTTGCTGCCTTTGCCGCGGTGGGGATATTTTTTGCCGCCGTGGGCTTCGATGTGTTGCAGGCCTATTCCACCATTCTCTTTACTTCTTTCAGAACCCCCAATGGGTTCGTTCAAACCTTGCTTAAGTATGTGCCGCTGTTGTTACAGGCACTGGCTTTCACAGTCCCCTTGACAGCCGGTAAATTCAACATCGGTGGGGAGGGTCAGCTCATCGTCGGCGCGATCGGAGCGGCTGCCGTTGGCATTATGTTTTCCGGGCTCCCTATGCTCCTACTGCTGCCAATGGTTATCCTGGCGGGCATTGTGTTCGGCGGTTTTTGGGCTGCCATCCCTGCTTGGCTGCTCTACCGGTTTGGGATCAATGAGATCCTCACCACGGTAATGATGAACTTTATCTCCTTCAGCCTCATCGATTATGTCGCGACTGAGATTTGGCGTGATCCCACGGCCGGACACCCTACGACGGTTCCGATCGGAGCCGGGGGCGAGTTTCCTTTGCTCGTTGCCAAGCCTCCGCTGAATAGCGGTATCGTCCTTGCCCTGGCCGCCGCCGTCATCGTTTACGTCTATGTCAACCGAACCCCCGGCGGGTATGACTTGGTTGCGACTGGAGCCAACGCCCGGGCCTCAAGGGTCTTTGGGATTAACGTCCGTGTGATGTTTTTGCTCTCTTTGATCGTGGGTGGCGCCCTGGCCGGCCTCTCGGGCGCTATCGAGGTGGCTGGGGTCCATCACCGGCTCATCGAAGGGCTGCAATCAAACTTCCTGCTCTTGGGCATCATCATCGGTCTCATGGCGAGAGGCAATCTCCTGGCCGTTCCTTTCGTGGCCTTCTTCATCGCCGTCCTTGAAGTCGGCGCCAGCGCTATGCAGCGGACCATGATGATACCGGTCGAATTTGTGTTTATCGTTGAGGCCTTGATTCTCCTTTTTGTTCTCTTGTCGGATGTGGTCAGGAGGCGATAGTCAGTGGATCAGTTCCAAATGCAATTCGTAAGCTTCGCCCGGCTGGTGATGCTGGCCATGGTACCTTATGTTCTCGCCAGCCAGGGTACTATGTTGGGTGGAAGAACCGGCCTCTTTAGCGTAAGCCAGGAAGGGATCATGCTTGTCGGGGCATCCCTGGGGTTTTTGGGTGCCTACCTGTATGGCAGTTTAGTCTACGGCATGCTTCTGGCGATGTTTGTGGGAGGCCTCTTTGGCCTGGCCCTGGCCTATTTCACCACCACATTAAAGATGAATCAATTCGTCATCGGTCTGTCGCTCTTTTTCATCGGCTTGGGCTTGTCAACGCTCTTCCCCAAGATTGTGATCGGCGTTACCTTGCAACCCCCTCTCATCCCCACCCTCCCCGATGTGCCGATACCGGGCCTGAGCCAAATACCGATCCTGGGCGACATCTTTTTCAACCAGAACGTGCTGGTCTACTTCGCGATCCTCTTGTCTATTTTCCTGTACTATCTCCTCTACAAGACGAGCATCGGCTTGGAGTTGAGGTCGGTTGGCGAGAACCCCAAAGCGGCCGATAGCCTCGGGGTGAACGTCTCCGTGATGCGCTATGTGACGGCCATAGTTGGGGGAATGTTGATGGGGCTCGCCGGCGCTTATCTGCCCATGGTCTATACCGGGACTTTTACCCAAGGAATGGTCCAGGGTAGGGGCTGGATCGCCATTGCCCTGACCTTCTTTGGCGGCTGGAGCCCTCACCTGATCTTCCTCGGAGCTCTCTTCTTCGCCGGCGTCGAGATATTGGCCCTCAGAGTGCAGGTAGCGGGCGTGGGAGTCCCTTACCAGTTCTTGCTGACGTTACCCTACATCGCCACCATCCTCGTCATGATATTCGCTTCCAGGCGGGTCAGGGCTCCGGCCTTCCTCGGGCAGAACTACGACCGTGAGAAGAGAACGTTGTCTTAACCCGACGTCGGGCCTAGTCCGGGGTCGGACCTAAACCAAGGTCGGATGAAATGTCATTAGGCTACGCCGGCAAAATCCTGTGGGTGGACTTGACCCACCTTGAATTCCGGGAAGAACCGACAGAGAATTATCTAGAGTGGATAGGTGGGAGGGGCCTGGGCTCTTTCCTTCTATCCAAACACCAAAAGCACGATAATTCCCCTGAGGGGGAATTTATCATCATTGCTGCCGGGCCACTAGTTGCTACCGGAGTTCCCCTGGGCGTCCGAACCGCCGTAAGCGCTCGCAACCGTCTATCTGGCGGGATTTCCTACTCCAATGTCGGAGGAGACATTGGAAATCGGCTAAAGATGGCGGGTTACGACGCGGTTGTGCTTTATGGCGCCAGCCCCACCCCTGTGTATCTCCTGCTCCAAGACTCCAGAGCGCAATTGGTAGATGCAAGCTCCCTGGTTGGGCTGAAGATTTCGGAGTTGCGTGAGGCATTGAGTGAGCTTCACCACGCTTCACAACTCAGTTTTCTGGGAATTGGGCCAGCCGGTGAAAAGGAGGTTGCCATTTCGTGTCTGATCGCCGACCGGGCTCACGCCGCCGGTTGGGGCGGAAGCGGGGCGATGTTTGGTGCCAAGAGGTTAAAAGCCATTGTGGCGATTGGAGATCAACCGGTTCCGGTATTCGATGAGGCACGACTGAGAGACAAGATCCAGCAGCTCAACTGGCGGATAAGCACCTCCGAGGCAACCGCAGCCCTGATCAAAGGCGGAACCCACGGTATGGCCGGGGCCGGAGGTTTCAATGGGCTGGTGCCCACGGCGGTGAAGAACCTTCAAGACGAGTATCTGTCACCCGAGGAATCCGCCCCCATCGGGGAAGAGACTTTTAAGCAGTGGGAATTTGATCGGGTGGGCTGTCTCGGTTGCAGTGTGCGTTGCTTGCACATGTACGAAATGGCTTCTTCTAAGTACGGGAAGTTGATAGGCGAGGGGATGCACGCTAATTCAATAAGGGGATTGGCCTCGAATTGGGTCGTGGATGACCCCGAAGCCTTACTCAAGGCACACATCCTTTGCAACGAGTATGGGCTGGATGTAGATGGCGTATCGGCGGCCATTGCTTTCGCCCTGGATTGCGCGGAGCAAGGCATCATCCCCGAGGAACAAGATGGTGGTGTTTATCTCAAGTGGGGGGACGGCCGCTCTGCCGTCGAGTTGGTCCGGCAAATTGGAGAGGGGACTGGCTTGGGAAAGCTGCTCGGCAAGGGCGTTTTCGAGGCGGCGCAGGAGATCGGGCAGGACAGCCAGCAGTTGGCCATGACTGTCAAGAAGGTGGGCATCAATGAGCAGGGTCTGCGCTCCCATCGCGCTTGGGCCCTGGGAGTCATGACTTCGACCAGGGGCGGCGGGCATCTTGGTGGCTCACCGCAAACAGAAAACCGGCGTATCTCGCCCCAGATCGGCCAGAGGATATTCGGGAATCCAAATGCTGGTGATCCGGGTGCCTACCAAGGTAAGGGCAAGATCGCAGCGTGGACCGAGGGCCTGAAGTGTGTCGTGGATAGCCTGGGTCTGTGCTACTTTGTGTACGGCTGGTATGATTTGAGCATTGGTAATCCCGCCGAATTAGCCGAACTGTTGTACCTGGCGACCGACATCAAGATGACGGGAGATGAGTTACATCGTTGGGGCCTGCGCTGCCATACGCTGGAGCGTCATTTTTCGCACGTTCACGGTGGCTATTCGCGCGAAGATGACGAGTTGCCGGAGCGTTTCTTTCAAAGCAAGATAGCGACTGGCCCGTATCAGGGCGCACATCTGGATCACGAAGAAGTGGAAAAGATGCTGGACGAGTATTATACTTATCTGGGATGGGATACGCAGACAGGGCTGCCAACCCAGGACACATTGAAAGGACTAGGGCTGATATGAGCACTGACCTGGACCGGTTCAAAAGCGAATGGGAACAGAACACGCTTGAGCCCTTCCTCGAACGGGGCGGCGAGCGCCAGGATCAGTTTGAGACGCTTTCTCATATCCCCGTGGACCGTCTCTATCTACCACCGGAGACGACGGGGGCGGATTTCGCTCAGGACTACGGCCAAGACGTGGGCTTTCCCGGGCAATATCCCTTTACCCGGGGCGTCTATCCCACCATGTACCGGGGTCGCTTGTGGACCATGCGCCAATACGCCGGTTACGCCACCGCCGATGAGACGAACGCTCGTTACAAGTTTTTGCTGAAACAGGGCCAGACTGGCCTGAGCGTCGCCTTTGACCTGCCGACCCAGATTGGCTATGATGCCGACGATCCCATCGCTTCCGGTGAGGTAGGCAAGGTTGGCGTGTCCATTTCGTCGCTGGCCGATATGGAATGCCTCTTCGATGGGATCCCGTTAGGAAAAGTCTCCACCAGCATGACCATCAACGCGCCAGCGGCCGTGCTACTGGCAATGTACATTGCCGTCGCCAAAAAACAAGGGGTGCCTCCCGAGAAACTGCGCGGCACGATTCAAAATGACATCCTCAAGGAGTATATTGCGCGAGGCACCTTTATCTTCCCGCCCCAACCGTCAATGCGACTCATCACCGACACCTTTGCCTACTGCAAAGACCATCTGCCTCGCTGGAACACGATCAGCATCAGTGGCTATCACATCCGCGAGGCGGGTGCCACTGCGGTGCAAGAGGTGGCCTTCACTTTCGCCAACGCCATCGCCTATGTGG
>JAUVPY010000049.1 GCA_030598425.1 Anaerolineae bacterium | reverse complement strand
TTGTCGTCGAGCCCGGGGAGACGGCCATCAGCATTGGGGAGCGTCTGCAAGAACAGGGATTCGTTACCGACGCCACCTTGTTCCGCCGTTTTCTCCAGTATCACGGTCTGGATGCGTCGCTGGAGGCGGGTGAGTATCAACTCAGGCGCAATATGACCATGCGCGAAATCGCGGAATCGTTGCAGCACAGCCGCATGGCCGAGGTGGCGATCACCATCCCCGAAGGCTGGCGAGCCGAGCAGGTAGCCGATATGCTGACCGCCGAGAACATTATGGACGGCAGCATCTTCCTGGCGGCGGTGCGGCGGGGCGATGTGGTAAACCACCCGTTGCTGGCCGACCGGCCGCCGGGCGCCAACCTGGAGGGCTATCTCTTCCCTGAGACCTATCGGCTGCCGGCCCAGGCCACCCCCGAGGATTTGCTGACCCGTATGCTGGATACGATGCAGGCCCGGCTGCCCATCGGTTGGGAGTCGATGGCTGCCGCCCAAGGACTCAGCCTGTTCGAGGTGCTGACGCTGGCCTCTATCGTTGAGCGCGAGGCGGTGGTGCCGGCAGAGCGTCCCACCATTGCCAGCGTGTATCTCAATCGCATCAAGGAGGGTATGTACCTGCAAGCCGACCCCACCGTTCAATACGCGATGGGATACCAACCCGATAGCGGCCAATGGTGGAAGACGCCCGTCACCCTGGAAGAGTACCAGAACGTAAATTCACCGTACAACACGTACCTTTACCCCAACTTCCCGCCTGGCCCCATCGCCAGTCCGGGAGCCAGTTCGATCATGGCAGTTTTACAGCCGGCCCAGACGACGTATCTCTTCTTCTTGGGGATAGGAGACGGTTCGCACATCTTCGCCGATACGTTTGAGGAACACGAGCGGAATATTCAACTTTATCAGGGGCAGTGAGGTGAGGTAGCGGGTAACAGGTGGACAGTAGTCAGATGTCAGTAGACAGTGGTCAGACTGTGCCTAGGGTGAAGCAGGTGCGGTCAGTTTCTTTTCCTCGTTCGCGATCTGGGTTGGCGATTGGGGGTCTTGCTCCTCGGTTAGGGCGGCCTGGACTACCGCGTAGAACTGCTGTAGGCCGAAAGGCTTGCGCAAATACGCAGCCCCTAACTGTTGGGCCTGATCCTCGATTTCCGACGAGCCAAAGGCCGTGATGAGCATGGTGCGCGTCGCCGGGTTGGTGTGGTGCACGTGACGGATGAGCTCCAGCCCACTCGTGCCGGGCATACGCAGGTCGGTGATGATCAGGTCAAACTGCTCATATTTTAGCCTCTTCAGCGCCACGTCGGCCAAGGGACACACCTCGACGTGATATCCCCCAGCCATAGGGTGTAACAGGGCCTGACACAAAGCCATCACGTTCTCCAGTTCGTCTTCCACGATCAGAATGCGTTTTTGTTCCATAAGTTCTCCATCCTCCAAAACAGAATTGATCCCCCAGATATGTAATGTGGCAACCAACGACTGAAGTCGTTACTACGGACCCCTTGACTCATTTCTCCTGCCGACGACTGAAGTCGTTACTACGAACCTCTTTGCTCATCTCACCCGAAGTCGTTACTGCGAACCTCTTTGCTCACGTCTCCTGTTGCGGGCACTTCTAACATAACACATTTCGCGGCCAAATGAGATTACAGGTTGGTTACAACCACCGAGTTTTACGCAATCTTCACGTAAAATTTGCCCTCGATTTACCCATCGCTACCCTTGTCGGGCTTGAACTGGAAGCGTGGCGTCGGTGGACGGCGAAGCTGTTCAAATTCAAGCCGAGAAGAAATACAGATTGTTGCTCCACCGGTTTTGAAGTATAATGCACGGAAAGGGACTTCGGAAGTCTGGCAGACTTCCGAAGTCTCGGAGACCCCTTTTCCTACCTGACCATGATCATTTACCCGGCTATTGATTTGCGTGGCGGTCGCTGCGTGCGTTTGGTGCAGGGCGACCCCCAGGCTGAAACTGTCGTCAGCGACGATCCCGTCGGCACCGCCCAGCGTTGGATGAGCCTGGGCGCCGAATGGCTTCACGTCGTCAACCTGGATGGCGCATTTGGCGACACGGCCAGTGCAGGACAAAACGTTCAGGCGCTGGGCGCCATCCTGGACGCCGTGGATGTGCCGATCCAATTCGGAGGCGGACTGCGGGCCATCGCCGACCTGGAAGTCGCGCTGTCGTTAGGCGTGGCACGAGTGATAATCGGCACAGCGGCCATCACCAACCCATCGTTGGTCAAGGAGGCATTGGCGCGTTTTGGGGCTGAAACTGTCTCACTGGCCATCGATGCTCGCGATGGCCAGGTCGCCACCCACGGGTGGCAGCAGCTCCCCGGCGTGACCGCCATCGACCTGGCACTCCAGATGAAAGAGTTGGGGATGACGCGCGTCATCTACACCGACATCGCCCGCGACGGCACCTTGACGGGCGTCAACGCACCGGCCTGCGCCGAGCTGGCTGGCGAAAGCGAGCTGGCCGTCATCGCCTCGGGTGGGGTCGCCTCACTGGACGATGTGCACCAGGTGAAAGAGGTCGAGACCACGGGCGTGGAGGGCCTGATCATCGGCAAGGCCCTGTATGCCGGGCAAGTAGACCTGTCGCTGGCCCTGGAGGTAGCTCGCTCGTGAGAATACAAGACCATAACTGTGTAAAGCGAACCGCAGGTTTGCACACCTTGGGGTCTGCCGAAACGGCGCCTTATGCTGGCTAAACGAATTATCCCATGTCTCGACGTGAAGGATGGACGCGTGGTCAAAGGCGTACAGTTCGTGAACCTGCGCGACGCCGGGGACCCGGTGGAGCAGGCGCAGGTTTACGACGCCGAAGGCGCCGATGAACTGGTCTTTCTGGACATCACCGCCAGCCACGAAGGACGCGGGTTGATGTTGGAGGTGGCCCGTCGTGTGGCCGAGACGGTTTTTATCCCCTTCACCGTCGGGGGTGGCATCGGCAGCCTGGACGATATGCGGGCCATCATCGTCACCGGCGCCGACAAAGTCAGCACCAACACGGCAGCGGTTCGTGATCCGGATCTCATCACCCAGGGGGCTCGCGCATTTGGCAGCAACGCCATCGTGGTCGCCATCGACGCCCGCCGTCGCCTGGACACATCATCGCCGGCCTGGGAGACGACCACCCACGGCGGGCGGCAGCGCACCGGCCTGGACGCCGTCGAATGGGCGCGGGAGTGCGAGCGGCGGGGCGCAGGTGAGATTCTGCTGACGAGTATGGACGCCGACGGCACGCAGGCGGGCTACGACATCGAGCTGACCCAAACTCTCGCCGATACGGTCAGCATCCCCGTCATTGCCAGTGGCGGTGCCGGTGCGCTGGATCATTTTCACCAGGTATTGACAGATGGCTGCGCCGACGCCGCCCTGGTCGCCAGCCTCTTCCACTTTCGGATGATCTCTATCGCCCAGGTGAAGACGTACCTGGCGGGGCGAGATGTGTGGGTAAGGCGATGAAGTCAAATCTCAAATCTCAAATCCAAAATCTCAAGTTTCAAATCTCAAATCTCAAATGGGATGAGCGGGGGTTGATCCCGGCGGTTGTGCAGGACGCGGAGACGGGCCAAGTGTTGACGCTGGCTTATATGAACGCCGAGTCGCTGCGCCTCACGCTGGAGTCTGGCGAGACGTGGTTCTGGAGTCGCAGCCGGGGGGAGCTGTGGCACAAGGGTGCCACCAGCGGCAACACGCAGCAGGTGGTCGAGATCCGCTGCGATTGCGACGGGGATACGCTGTTGGTGCGGGTGGTTCCCGCCGGGCCGGCGTGCCATACGGGACAAGTGAGTTGTTTCTTCCGAACGTCATGAATCTGATCGCAAAGGAGCTATCATGCAAGTTGTCTATCTAGAACCGGTTCCTGATGACGTCGAGGCCATCATTCGTGGCTGTTTGCCGGACGGTTTCACCTTGCGCGTGCGGAGGGCCGGTGAGTCGCCGGTCGACGCGGTTCGTGAAGCCGATTTCGCCCTGGTGGCCACCACACCGCTCACCGCCGAGGTCATAGCGGCTGCACCACGCCTGAAGTTGATCCAGCACCAGGGTGTGGGCTACGACAACGTGGACGTGGCGGCCGCAGCCCGGGCCGGCATACCAATCGGCCTCACGCCGGAGGGCACCAGCAAACCCGTGGCCGAGATTGTGTTCCTGCTGATCCTCAGTCTGTATCGGAACCTCTTCATCGCCAACCGAACTTTGCGCCAGGGGCAGTGGCTGCAATGGGAACTGCGGCCTCAGTCTTACAACCTGGTCGGCAAGCAAGTGGGGATTGCGGGTCTGGGGCGTATCGGCCGTGAGGTGGCCCAGCGGGCCAAAGCCTTCGAATGCGAGCTGCTGTATTTCGACTTGGTGCGAGCCCCGGCCGAGGTAGAAGCTGAATTTGAGGTGGAGTACGTCCCGTTCGAAGACCTGCTGGCCAAGTCGGACGTCATCACCCTCCACGTGCCCCGTACCGAGGAGACGCGCGGGATGATCGGCGCGGCCGAACTGGCACGTATGAAGCCAACGGCGCTGTTGATCAACACCGCCCGGGGCGGGCTGGTGGACGAAGCGGCGCTCTATCAGGCCCTGACGAGCGGCCAGATAGGGGGCGCCGGGCTGGACGTGTTTGCCGTCGAGCCTCCGGGCGCTGATAATGCGCTGTTGCATCTGGATAACGTAGTGGCTACCCCCCATATCGCGGCCGGCACGCGAGATGCCCTGGCGGACAAGATGACAGCGGCGTTTGCCAATATGCAGCGGGTGGCGGAGGGGCAGGCGCCGAGGAATCAAGTTGAATAGAAATCTGGAAGGAGAAACGACAACATGACTCTTCCCGAAGGCTGGCAAATCGTCTCCGAGGTATCGCGAGCCCCAGATGAGCTGCTGGCCCGCTTCCGTGGGCTGGGCACCGGACCCGTATGTGATGCGCTGGGGCGCTTCGCGGCGATGGACCACCAGATCAAGCCGCTCGATCCCAGTATGGATTTGGTCGGCTCCGCCCTGACGGTGTGGACGCGACCCTGCGACAACATAGCCATTTACAAGGCGTTGGAGATGGCCCAACCCAATGACGTCCTGGTGATCGCCACCAACGGGTACACCACCAACAGTGTCTCGGGCGAACTAACCACACTCGTCGGCCGCGCGCGGGGGCTGGCCGGGATGGTGATCGACGGCATGGTACGCGATAGCCGGGAGATCATCGAGATCGGACTGCCCGTTTTTGCGCGCGGGCTGACACCCAACAGCCCCTATAAGGATGGTCCGGCCAAGATCAACGTGCCGGTGACCTGCGGGGGCGCCAGCGTGAACCCGGGTGACATCGTGGTCGGTGACACGGACGGGGTCGTCGTCGTGCCCCAGGAGACGGCCGAGGGGGTCCTGGAGCGAGTAGCTGCCATCCACGCCAAAGAGGCAGGGATTCGGGCCGAGATCGAAGCTGGGGAGATAATCCCGCGCAACATGGCGCGCTTGCTGCGCGAGATGGGACTGTAATCGCGGCTGGGCGCGGAACGTGTCGCCCAGGTGTTGTGGGTCGAGGTGGCCTACCTGGAGGATGGACTCGGCCAGGCCAATGGCCATAGCGGTATCGTCGGTGTACACCAGGCGATCGAGGCGAGTGATCTGGGAACGCAAGCTCGCTTCTTCTGGGCTCCAAAAGGCCAATTCCCCGATGGCGTCTCCCAGGGCACTACCCAACATTCCGCCCAAAAACTTGGAACCCAAGGCTATTGCCCCCGCATCAGGCCGCCTGGCAAACTCAAGATGCGTTTTAACAGCCCCCTCTTGAGGGAGCGGTCGGGCATGTTTTCGATGCCCTCTTCATACGCAGCAATAGCCGACAACCACTGCCCCTGATTCATACGTAGGCGGCTAAGTGCCTGCCAGGTATACATAGCCGAGTCACTATCGCCGATCTGCTCAAACATCTTAGCCGACTGTTTGTAGGCGTCGACCGCTTCTTCGAAGCGCTCCTGGCCTTCCAAGACATTGCCCATATTGCCCATCACCTGGGCCTTGCCCTTGACGTTGCCCAGTTCGGCAAACATGGCGTAGGCCTTCTCCAGCGCGGCCTCAGCCTGCACCCATTCGGCCAGCTCACGACGGGTGACCCCCATATCATTGAGGATTTCGGCTGCTTGTTGGCGGTCTCCGCTCGCTTCGGCCCCTGCATAAGCCTCGGCCAGGGCCTGGGCCGCATCGGCAAAGCGACCCGCTCGAAAATGAATAATCCCCAGCCCGTGCAGTTTCACCGGGTCAGTCATCGAACTCAACCGTTGTTGGGATGGGGCGTGTTTCGTAATCGTCAAGCGGCGGCAAAGGGACACTCAGAGTGATAGTCGTACCCTGATCAGGCGGCTTGGTGTTGGATTGAATGCCCAAGTGGCCGTCGATCAACCGGGCCCGCTCGCGCATATTCAATAAGCCAAAACTCCCCCGCCGCTCGTAACTCTCTGCAACCGCCGCCACATCGAAGCCGCGACCATCGTCTCGAATCTGTACCGTGAGGATATCGGGTGTAGTCCCCATTGTGATCCAAAGGTTGCGGGCCGCTGCGTGGCGTTTGGCGTTGTTGATCGCCTCCTGCACAATGGAGAAAATGGTGCCAGCTCTCCTGGGGTCAAATTGGCGCGGAAGCACCGCCGATCTGAGATGTACGGCAAACTCCTCTGTTTCGTTGAGTTGTTCAGCATAGGACTCCAAGGTTGGTACCAGGCCCTGCGTCTCAAGAATGATGGGCCGCAGTTCAAAGAGAACCACCCGCGCCTCTCGGGTGGCTTGATGGACCAGCTTACGCAACGTGTCCAGCTCGCTGAGGGCAGCTTCCGGTCTTACCTCTAGCAGTCGTTGCACGTGGTCGATGCTCATGCTAATCGCCGAGAGCATCTGCACCGTGCCATCGTGTAAGTTGCGGGCCAGTTCGCGACGCACATTCTCCTGGGCTTGGATAATGCTGTCGCGTTCTTCGCGCAAGGTGGTGTAGAGCCGCGCGTTTTCAATGGCAATGGCTGCCTGCGCCCCGATGGAGGTCAACAGCCGCAGGTCTTCCGAATCAAAGCCACCGCCCGAGTACTTGTTGAGCACCTCCAACACGCCGATTGTGCGCCCTTTGATCTTGAGGGGCACGGCCGCGATGGACTGGGTGAGAAAGCCCGTTCTCACGTCAACCTGAGGGTTAAAGCGAGGGTCGGTGCGGGCATCGTTGGCGATCGTCGGTTTACCCGACCGCGCCACCCAACCAGCAATTCCTTTATTCATAGACATACGCTGGCGGCGTAAGATATCGCTTCCCCCACCGTGGCTCACCTCAAATACCAACTCCGCCTTCTCTTCATCGATGAGCATCAGGGACGAAGCACCAGCATCCATCACGTCTGCGGCGAGTTGCATGGTGTTGCTCAGAAATTCATTGAGATCGAAGTTAGTCACCAACGCCTGGCCCACCTGGTAAAAGAAACCAAGCCGGTTCAACCGTTGCTGAGCCAACGAAAGGTCGGCGGATAGAGAAACGAGCTGGCCTACCCCGCGTCCAAATGCCCCCAGCCTACGACGTACATTTAGCCCAAATGGCTGACCAGGCGACAGTATCAGGCATACAGAACCCACAACGCGGGTATCGCGCAACAGAGGGGCGTTAACCAGGATTAGGTCATTTCCCGGAAGGCGGCTGACAGAGATGGGGATATCGTCGCTCGACGGAATGCGCCACACGCGTTCCAACAACTGGCGCTCGATGGCACCCTCCCAGCGATCGACAACAATCATAGCCTCTGGTGGAAAGGTGCCCATCCGCAGGCGTTGTGGTGTTCGCACCTGGACCAGGATCGATCCGGCCTCGGCGTGAAACGCCTGCCTCAAGAGCACCAAGGCTTTGCGCAGCAACGTATTCTCGTCACGTATCGCGGCCAACTCGAAGAAGATGTCCAGGACGGTGGCGTCATCGAACGTGGCGACGGGTGAAGCGTGTGGACGGGGCTGTATATCAACCATGCCAGAACCAGAATATGCCAGGCATCAGTAGGTGATCTCGAGCAACCCCTCAGCCACGTTGCGGATTGAGTCGGCTGAGAGGGTACTGAGCTGCATTGCTACCCTCACGTAGAGTAGATTGCCAGGTTCGAGCATAAAGCTTCGCACATCCTCTGGAAGCTGCGACAGGCGCTCCAGTTCGTCCACTCCAGCTACCTGATCACCACCTGGTCTGATCCCCTGATCGAGGAAATAAGATAGGGGCGTCTCCAGGAAATTGGCCAGCATCTCTAGCTCCAGCAAAGGGATGTCGGTGCGTCCGAATTCATAGCTGGTGATACGTCCGCTGGGGCAATCAAGCACCTTGGCCAAATCCTTCTGCGTATGACCGGCCTCCATCCGCGCCTGTCGCAACAGCACGCCGATGATACGACGTCGCAACCGCATTGCCTCTTCAACCGGGAGTTCCCGATCCTCATCACCGGAAATGGGATCATCCGACCAGAAATAGGTGATAGGTACACCATACGTGTAGGCCAATACCTCTAGCTGGGGAAGCGAGATGTTGCGTCGTCCGTGCTCGTAATCAGAGATAGCACCCGACGAGAAGCCAGTCGCCTCGGCGGCGTCCTTGATGGTCATGCCGGTACGGACCCGGGCATTCCTCAGCAAAACGCCGAGAATCTTCTTACGTATAGCAGCCGCCTCCATTTCTTGCATCGGTCCGCTCCTACTGTCTCCTTGCCCCTTCATTGAGATGAAGAGGCCAAATCACGAGGGTTATACAAAGTGGTTCCGACACCCCTCATATTATAACATAATATTGGCGGGTTGATTGGCATTATAGCCCATATGTACTATAACGGCAAGTTATGTCCAGGAAGGGCTTATTGTACCAGCTTCCAGTCCAGACGCAGCACCTGGCTATGGCCCAGGTCGTCGCTCTCGCAGACGGGCGTGGATGCCCAATGGAAACGTTCCGATACTTCGCG
The DNA here is from genome assembly GCA_030598425.1 of Anaerolineae bacterium. GTDB lineage: Bacteria > Chloroflexota > Anaerolineae > 4572-78 > NAK82 > JAUVPY01. Next base: position 937 of record JAUVPY010000049.1, on the reverse strand, counting down.
TCCGTCCTCCACGATCATGATGGCCCATTGGCCCGCCAATAGATCTGCCAGCGGTAAACGAAAAATCTCGAAGCGCCCGTCGGCGTCGGTGCGCGTGACGAACTCAAGACCGCTGGTCTCGTGAATACCCAGCGCACGTACCTCCGCGTCTGGAACTCCAGAATTGTTGGCGTCATTAATGGTGCCATAGATATAAGTGAAACTGCAATTGAATTCGCGATGGGTACCGGCTATGACGTATCTGATGATGGGTTCTGGAGTGGGCGTGTCAGTGGGAACCACGGTCGGCGTCGGCGAGGGCACAACCGCGGGCGATGGCGGCGGCACCTCAGTCGGCGTAGCCGTGGCAACAGGCGTATCTGACGGGACAGGTGCGACGGTAGCTGTTGGCGTATCTGTGACAGGGATAGAGGTGGGGGTGTGGACAAGCTTAGGTGTTGAGGTGGGGGGTAGCAGCGGCGCAGATGTTGGTGTATTTGTAAACGTTGGCAGCGGCGTTCTCGTTGGAGGGACGACCAGGCCACCGGCACTTTGACCCCCGCCGCAAGCCAGTGTAACCCAGAACAGCAAAGCGAGTGGAGCGTAGATTCTTTGAGAAGCCAATGAGTAAAGCCTCGCACTGTCACCAAATCGACAAATTCGCCACAAAACAAGCGGGGTAGTTTAGCACGATTTATGCGGAGTACCAAATAATTCGCCAGCATAGGGTGCGTCCAGGGTCTTGGGCAGACTTCCGAAGTTGCCCCAACTTGAGGCTGAAACTTCGGAAGTCTTATGGCCTATAATTCGGGTCGCACCCACCAGCATGAACGGTTTGGCCTTGATTGCGTCTGCACACTGCCTGTGCTACAATTTAGGATAATTCACATATAGGAAGGTGAAATGGCCAAGAGACGTAAGCGTAGGCAGACCAAGAAGAGTCTGCCTATCTCCGTGT
>JAUVPY010000229.1 GCA_030598425.1 Anaerolineae bacterium | reverse complement strand
ATGGGGGTACTGATGCTGCTGGTTTCCGGGCTGGTGGCTACGTCGCAGGAGACACTCATCCTGCGCTTAAAAGCCAGCACGCCGCGTATTAAGAAGGTGGCCAGCATCTTGCTGGTGTTGGTTGGGCTTTTTAACATCTTCACAGCGCTGAGCGTGGGCTTGTTTGTGCGCCTGTTGTTTCCCCAGTAGAACTTGACCCGTAGGAGGAACGTATGACCGAACAATTACGTATTAGTGAACTGGCCCGGCAGATCGACGTCAACCCCAGGACGATCCGCTATTACGAGCAGATTGGGTTGCTCCCTCGACCAAAGCGGGAGGCCAATGGCTACCGCGTGTATGACCGGGCTGATGTGGAGCGGTTGCAGTTTATCCGCCGCGCCCGCGCCCTGGACTTCTCCCTGGACGATATCGGCGAAATCCTGGCCTTCCGTGAGCGGAGCGAAGCGCCCTGTCTCTACGTGTTGCACTCCATTGACCAAAAGATCGACGAAGTTGAGCAACGCATCGCCGACCTGAAAAGGCTGCGCCAGGAGTTGATCAAAGTGCGTCGGGAGGCCCAGGACCTGCCCATAGACGACGTGGAAGGCAAAGAATGTGTCTGCCACTTGATCCAGAACCGGGAACTGGATCATTCTGCAGTTTTCCGTTAGGCTCCTTATGGTGCGCTGTCAGACTTGAAACGTTTTTTTTCGCAGATATCAGACTATGAGGGTCATAGTCGTAATATTTTTTGCTAAGATCCCGTCCAGTAGTGGGAGCAACCTGGGGGTAGCCAGGAGAAGGATCAACCATCTTTATAAAGGAGTAGATGTCAAATGAATAGCCACCAGACTTCGGCCACAGTTGAGCCGGATGAAATGACACAAATCGAATTGGACGTACGAGGTATGACCTGCGACTCGTGCGCCGTCCACGTGGAGGAGGCGCTCAAGAGCGTCGAGGGCGTCACAGAGGCCGAGGTGCCCGGCTGGCAATCGGCGCGGGCAACCGTCCACGTAGAAAGCGCCGTGGACGGGGAGGCACTGGCTGCCGCCGTGCTGGAAGCCGGGTACAACGCCACCGTCAAGAGGCGCAAGCCTGTCGGCGGCCTGGCGTCGGAGGATGGCAAAGGTAGCGACTTTGATCTCTTGGTCATCGGTGCCGGTTCTGGTGGCTTTGCGGCGGCCATCAAGGGTGCGGAGCTAGGCGCCCGCGTCGGCCTGGTCAACGACGGTACCTTGGGCGGCACCTGTGTCAACGTCGGCTGCGTGCCCAGCAAGGCGTTGATCCGGGCCGCCGAGGCCTGGCACCGGGCAGGGCACCATCCCTTCGCCGGTGTAGAAACACGAGCGGTGTCGCTGGATTGGGACGCCGTGCGTGGTCAAAAGGACACGCTAGTGAGTGATATGCGCCAGGAAAAGTACGCCGACGTGCTGGCCGCTTACCCCGAGATCACCTTCATCCCCGGCCGGGCGCAGTTCCAGGCGGATGGCTCCGTAATGGTGAACGACCGGCTCCTTCGTGCCCGCAAGTACGTGGTGACGACCGGCGCCCAACCCCGCTTGCTGCCCATCCCAGGCGTCGAGGAAGCGGACGTGCTGACCAGTACCACCCTGATGGACCTTCCACGGTTGCCCAAGTCCCTAATCGTGCTGGGCGGGCGAGCTGTGGCGCTGGAGTTGGGGCAGACCATGGCCCGTTTTGGGGTGCAGGTGGTGATCTTGCAGCGCAGCGGCCGTCTGATCCCGGAAGACGAGCCGGAAATCAGCCGGGCGCTGAAGGGGTATCTGGAAGAGGAAGGCATCGGCGTCGTCACCGGGGTGCAGGTAGAGCGGATCGAACGCGAGGGCGACGAGCGGGTGGTCTCTGCCCGTGTCCAGGGCCGCCCCCAAGTCTACCGCGCCGAGCAAGTGCTGATGGCGCTGGGCCGCCAACCCAACACGGCCGGGATGGGATTGGAGAGGGTAGGCGTTGAACTAAACAAGGACGGCGCCATCGTCGTGGACGGGGGGATGCGCACGTCCCATCTCGACATCTACGCCTCGGGCGATTGCACCACCAAACCCCAGTTCGTCTACGTAGCGGCGGCGGGTGGCGCGATTGCCGCCGAGAACGCGCTGGACGGCACCGGACGCGTATTGGATCTCTCGGCTATGCCAGCGGTGATCTTTACCGACCCGCAGGTGGCCAGCGTGGGGTTCACCGAGGCGCAGGCCAAAGCCCGGGGCTACGAGGTGATCACCAGCGAACTGCCGCTGAACTACGTGCCCCGCGCCCTCGCGGCCCGTGACACGCGTGGTCTCATCAAGCTGGTGGCCGATGGAGACTCGCGGCGGCTGCTGGGTGCGCACATCCTGGCCGCCGACGGCGGAGAGGCCGTCCAGGCGGCCGTGCTGGCCGTCAAGTTCGGCCTGACGTTGGACGACCTAACCGGCACCCTGTTCCCCTATCTGACTCAGGTCGAGGGGCTAAAGCTGGCCGCCCAGGCCTTTGAGAAGGACGTGGCTATGTTGAGTTGCTGTGCGGGTTGACAGGGTGCTGGGAAGCGTTTGTGAACCCCAATACTATCAGAAGAGGTATTCAAGTGGGTCACCTCTGCGGCGGTGAGCTTCGACACCGAAGACGAACGCTATCAATGGCTAAACACCACTCTGGGTGTTTGGGAAGGCGAATTTGATATGGGAACTTACCGTCACCACTACCGGGTCTATGTTCGGACATCCGAATAGTCTATCGTCGAGCCCCTAACGTGCCGATCAACCCTCTTTTCTGCTGCGGCAGTCTCAGCCGAATGTGCTGTTAGCGGATCACCAGATTAAATAGATAACCGGTAAGTATAATGGCCACAGCCACAATGCCGACGAAGACAGCGATCAAGTGAGGTTTCAGCACCCTGCGCAGAATGAGCATCTCCGGCAGGCTGAGAGCTACTACCGACATCATAAAGGCCAGCACCGTGCCCAGCGCAGCCCCTTTCTCCATCAACGCGTAAACCACCGGGATCACCCCCGCCGCGTTCGAGTAGAGAGGGATCCCCAAAACGACCGCTGCCGGCACCGACCACCAGGCCTGGTGGCCCATAATGTCCCCCAGGAAATCCTCCGGCACGTATCCGAGGATGCCGGCCCCTATGGCAATGCCGATCACCACGAATGGCCACACCTTGCCCACAATCTCGCGGGTGACCCGCGCCGCGTCGCGCAGGCGGTCGTCCCAAGTCGGCTTATAGACATCATCTTGACCTCCTTGACCGACCTTAATCTGCCACACAAAATCTTCCACGTAGCGTTCTGGCTTCAGCCTGCCGATAATCACTCCGCCCAAGATGGCGATCATCAGGCCGGTGACCAGGTACAATCCGGCGATTCGCCAGCCGAAGAGACCAAAGAGCATGGCCAGCGCTACTTCGTTGACCACCGGCGTGGCGATCAGAAAGGAGAAGGTTACGCCCAGCGGAATGCCGGTCTCCACAAAGCCGATGAAAAGGGGCACCGCCGAACAGGAGCAAAACGGGGTCACCACGCCCAGCCCGGCGGCCAGCACGTTGCCGATGCCCTCGCGCTTGCCTCCCAGCAACGCCCGGGTCCGCTCCGGGCTGAAGAATGAGCGGATGATGGTAACCATAAAGATCATAGCAGTCAGCAGCATCAAGATCTTGGGCACGTCGTACAGGAAGAAGTTCACCGATTCGGCCAGGTGCATGCCGGGCGTCAGGCCGATCAGATCGTAGGTCAGCCAATCGGCCAGGTTCTGCAACTGGCCCCATAAGATGATCCACAGGACCGCCGCGCCCAGCGCCAGCGCTGGCAGCCGCCACCCCTGTCTGGTCGGCAGTGAGGCCGCCTGATGAGTTGACATAACATACACCTCTAATTGTTGCTGGAATGCTTGCCGGGTTGGCTGGAGGTAACAGTCTAGGGGCTACGCCATGATCGCTGGTGGCTCGACCGCCACCCGCTGTCCTTCCGGTCCGCACAGCACCGCCCGCTCTTGAACCCGCGCCGGGTCGAGAAACTCGTTGAGCCAGGCGCGCCAGTCGGCCACGACCTCCTTGTTCACCGCGTAGTAGATCCAGCGCGCGTCCATCGCATCGCGACGGCTGCCGACCAACCCCGCCTGGCGCAATACGCGCAGATGATGCGACAGCAGGTTGGGGGGCAGGCCCAGCTTCTCCTTCAACTCGCAGTTGCACGAGTCCCCCTGCATCAGCAGGTCGAAGATGCGCAGGCGATTGGGGTCGGCCAGAGCCTTGAGGATGCCCGCCGCCTCTTCTGGCGTGTGCCCGCCTGTGGATAGTGTTTCCGTCATTGCCTTCGTTCTCCAACCACAAGGTGCAATGCACTTTCGCGGAGCGAGTGCGTTGCACCTGCTGTGCGGTCTCAGCCCGCCTCTTCAGCCATCAACGCATCGGTCAACCAGGTGGTGATTTCAGCCTCCGAGGGCAGCCGCCCGGACGAGACCAGCTTTTCGTTGATGACCAGGCCGGGAGTAGACAGCACGTTATAACTCATAATGCCGGCGATGTCGGTCACCTTTTCGATTTTCGCCTCCACGCCCAATCCGGTGACCGCCGCACGGGCCGAATCTTCCAGCTTTTGGCAGTTGGCACAACCACTCCCCAATACTTTAACGGTTAACATAGTTTGCTTCTCCTGATAATTGTATCAATTGGTGGAAGAATTGATGGCTACTGGGCGACACCCACGGCAGCCTGCTGTCGGCCGAAGAGCATTTTGCCCAACCACAGCGACACGTAGACCAGGCCGATCAGCACCGGCACCTCGATCAGCGGACCGATGACGGTCGCGAATGCCTCGTCTGAGACGATGCCAAACGTGGCCACCGCCACGGCGATGGCCAGCTCGAAGTTGTTGCTGGCGGCGGTGAAGGATTGGGTAGCTGACATCTTGTATCCGAACTTTGACACGAAAGCCAGCCCAAAGGACAGGAAGAACATCAGTACGAAGTAGAACAAGAGCGGCACCGCCACCTTGAGCACGTCCAGCGGCTGGGCCAGGATGCGATCGCCCTGCATGGAGAACATCACCACGATCGTAAAGAGCAGGCCGATCATCGCCGTCGGCCCCAGGCGCGGCATCAACTCCGTCTCGTACCACTCCTGTCCCTTGCGCCGTAGGAAGTAGAAGCGGGTGATGACCCCGGCCGCCAGCGGGATGCCCAGGAAGATGAGCACACTCTTGGTGATGTCCCACATGGTGATGTCCACTGTCGTCCCCTCAAGACCTAACCAACTCGGCACCACCATCAGGTAGAAGTAGGCCAGTGGGCTGAACATGATGATCTGGAAGACCGAGTTTAGGGCGACCAGCACCGCGCAGTACTCGCTGTCGCCCCCGGCCAGCATGTTCCAGTGCCGAATCTGAT
>JAUVPY010000342.1 GCA_030598425.1 Anaerolineae bacterium | reverse complement strand
TACCCACCTTATTCCGGTAGACCCCACCAACGTACTCCCGATTCGACCAATTGTAGGCAAAGGTGTCTTCCCCGGTGCGCCGCGAAGGTTGGCCCCAGTTACCGGCTTCGAGGGCAATCGCCACAGCCTCGTTCAGTCGCTTGGCCAGGGCCAACATCTGCATCACCATGTGCTCGGCCACCAGGATGACGGTACGCACTGGCCAGGAGCAAACCGGAACGCCGGCCGCTCGCGCCGCATCCAGGTCAATGTCGTACGTCAGCGAACCCAGGCGCTGGATGAGGCGTAGCTTTTTGCCGGCAGCGATCATCTCAGCATCAATCTCGCCCGATCGCTCGCTGATGAGAAACTCAACCTCCGGTAGGCGATGCAGCACCTCCTCTCGATCCGGCTTGCGCAGCATAGTCACGTCTAACTCAAGGGGCGCAGACGCCAGCGCCGCCTGCTGATGACGTAAGCCACGCTCGGTCAAGAACAGCACCGTGTGCTTTTCGTTCATCCTGACCTCTTGGGTTTGCGATGGCCAAATCGCTCGCCTCCGTCCACGATAATCACCTCGCCGACGACGTAATCGGCCCGGACCAGGTACATCACCGCCTGGGCTACGTCGTCGGCAACCCCCCAGCGATTGAGTAAGGTCCTGTGAGCCACTCTCGCCGTTTGCGCCTCGTCGAAGTCGGGCGGCGGGAGCACCGGGCCAGGAGCCACAGCATTGACCCGCACTGCCGGCGCCAGCTCCAACGCGAGTTGGCGTGTCAGGGCCATCAGGCCCGCCTTGCCCACGCTGTGAGCCGCGAAACCAGGCCACGGCTCCCACGCCGCCAGGTCCACGATGTTGATGATGGTCCCTTCCCCCCGCTCCAGCATCGAGGGAGCGACGGCATTAGCGCAGTAAAAGGGACCGTGAATGAGAATGGCCGTCACGCGATGCCAGGCCGCCACGTCCTGGGTGGGGAAGGGGGTCTTTTCGAAACGCGAGGCGCTGTTGACGAGGATGTCAATCGAACCGAAGCGCTCCTTGGCGTTGGTCACCATGGCTTCCACCTGCTGGCGATCGGATACGTCGGCCTGCGCGATCAGCGTCCCCACGCCCAGCGCACCTGCTTCAGCAGCCGTGTCTTCGGCTGCACCCGCCGAGGAAAAATAATTGATGACGACATTGGCGCCAGCCCGGGCCAGCGCCAGTGTGATGGCCTTGCCCACCCGATGGGCGCCACCCGTGATGAGAGCCGTTTTGCCCTTGGGATCCATAGTCCTCTCCAGCGTGAGAGGGGATCGACGTCGGGGCCAACGTGATCGAATCGGAGCTTGGCCCCCAGTCCGCGCCCACCGAGGAATTGCTTCAGCAGGTGGGCGGGCGTTTCGGATATGGTGACACGCGGTGCAGAAAGATCAACCAGGACGGTTATCATAGCATAAATCGAGTCGCCGCGCTAGATAAGCGCGGCGCTGGACGTGCCCATCTTTTACTTCCTGGTCGAGCCAGAGACCAAATCCCCCGTGGTGCGTCGTGATAGGCAACAAATGCCCCTTCGGGACTATTGGTGATGGGCGGCATGGATAACCTGGCTCCCTTGGCCGCCGACTTGGCAGAGGTCAATGGCTAAATACCAACACAAAGAGTTGACAATAAGATCGGACGAGATACGGTTTAACTTGGCTGGGTGCTTCTAGACCTCAAATAATGGAAAACCCTAGACCTCGTCTATCTGGAGGAAACGCCGCAGGGGACGCCCAGCCGGGCACGCAAATTGAGGTGCTGCTGTCAGTAAGGACGCCCATTCGTATGGTATTGGCCCTAATCCCGCCCGCGACTCTATTGTTCAGCAGTCGTTGTTGAGCAGACGTTCGCCTGTCCCCGGTGTCAGCCGATAGGAGACGCCCACCATGTCGGCTCTTTCACGCCGGACCGCTTTCAGAAACTCTTCGACCGATACCGCCGGGCCGGGAAACACAGTCCGCCAGCCGGCAGCTTCGGCCAATCGTAAAAAGCTCACGACCCCGGCGACGTGGACGCACTCGCCCAACGCGCCGGCGACAATGCTTTTCACACTTTCTCCTCCAACCCTGTGTGGACAAATCAACGAGGCTCAACCACCAACCTTATCGCGGTACGTTCTTGGCCTTCTATGGATATGTCGACGAAAGCAGGAATGCAGATAACGTCAATCCCATCCAGGGCCAGGTAGCCTCGGGCAATCGCGACAGCCTTAATAGCCTGATTTACTGCGCCCGCTCCGATGGCCCGCACCTCAGCGCGCCCGTGTTCACGGCACATACCTGCGATCGCTCCAGCAACCGACGTAGACCGACTCGACGCTGCCACCTTGATGATGTCCATATTGGCGCTCCTTGGCAGTTGCTTCAGCCATGCAGCGGTACGAGAGCGCACGGCTCTTTGGCCAGCGGCGCGATGGCCCAAATGCCCCTGAACACCCCCAGGCAGACAACTGTCCCATAGTGGCGGATGGGGAGCGCTTCGTCTATGCGCGCCATGTGCTATCTCCTCAATCAAACAATAAGTCGGCCTAACCACTCAACAGAACGAAGACGACGCCAGCGGCAGCATAGTTCAGGCTGAACAGCAATCGCTGGGTTGGCAAGTAGTAGCCTGGCCGAAAGAGCGCCAGAATCTCCAGAAGCATAACAGTCGCCACCAGCAGGGCCGGGACCAGGCTAAACACCCCCAGAAAGCCGGCAAAGAGGAGCAGTCCCGCCGCCGTCAGAAGCAGGCCCAGCCGCAGCCGCCAGACGGCCCGAACCCCCAGGCGAACCGCTGTCGTCCCTATGCCCTGTTCGCGGTCCGACTCGTAGTCGCGGATGAGATTGGTGGTCTCGGCCCTGGCCGAGAGCAAGCCTACCCAGGCCACTCCCACGGCCGCACGCAGGGGATAGTTTGCCTGGGCGGCCGCCATACCCATTGCCAGGGCAGAAAGCGACACCAAGCTGTGGGCCAGCAGATCCAGGCCGGCCCGTTCTTTCAGCCGAAGCGGCGGCAGCGAATAAAGGGCGCCGATGGTCAAGGCCAGCAATGCCCAGGGAAAGATCGAGATCCGGGCCGCGATCCCCAAGCCCAGCAGGCCGCAACCCAAGATGGGGATCATTGCCTCTCTCTGCGTCAGTTGGCCCAGGGCGACCGGGTTGACACCGTTTGCCTGCTTGAGTGGGTCGCGGGCGTCGATCTCTGCGTCGGCTACGTTGTTCAGTCCAAAGATAGTAGCGGTGAGCAACAGGCTGGCCGACAACAACCCGGCGATGGTGAGCCAGGGAACGTCCTGCATACCGTGCAGAAGGAAAAACCCCAGCAGCGGCAACAAGGGAGCGGTGATGACCGTGTCCGGCCCGACCAAACGCATATTGCGCAGGTGAAGACCGATTCTCTGCAAACCCGGCTTGGCGCGGATTCCCTCCTTAATACTCATTCATCGCCGTCGTGTGGAACTTGCAATTGAGGCAACTCGCTTTCTTTTTCTCCCCACGCCTGGAGCCATTTCATTCCCGTTTATTCTTCTCTGACCAGGTTAGGCCAATTGGCATAATCTGCGAGATTATACTATAATCAGCCGGGTTAGGCCAATTGGCCCAACTGCTCAGATCTACCTTTGACTGTGTAGAGCATCCGTTGCAGCCCTGGCACGAGGCGAGGGGCAGGTGCCGGCTATGTTACTCAGAGAACACGACCGTGCCCTTTTTACTGACCGGGACGAGATTCTGGCGGCGCTGCACCGCAACGCCGAGTTGATCCAGCAGGGCGGGGGCGTAAACCTGGCCCTGGTCGGGCAGCGGCGCATCGGCAAGACAATGATCGCCCAGCGATTCGCCGACGACCTCTACGAACGCCATTCGCCTCTGGTGCCCGTGTATTTCGACGTGGCCCGCAACCTCTCCGTGCCCTCCGTCTTTGCCATCCGCCTGCTGGCGTCCATTGGTCGTTCGTTCGTCGAGGCCGACGGCCGGCAGGTGGAGCAATCGGGCGGGGTGCTCGGCGCGGCCGGGTTGCTGGCAATTGCCGATCAGACACGAGAAGAGACCATCGTTGCCAGCGCCCGGCAGGTGGCACGAGAAATGGAGAAGGATCGGCCCGACGAACGACTGCTGTTAGAGACCACTCTGTCTTGCCTGGAACAGACGGCCCAGCACACGGGCAGGAAACCGCTCGTCATCCTGGACGAGTTCCACAACGTCACCCAGCTTGACAGCTTTCC
>JAUVPY010000237.1 GCA_030598425.1 Anaerolineae bacterium | reverse complement strand
TCCCCATTTACCGACGATAAAGCCCCTGTGGAACAGGTGATTCACAGGCTCATTCTACGCTATGTAATGGGCCCATAAAAAACACGTAAGACCTAGACATCTTCATGGGCCAGATTCTTGACAAACGAGTCAAGTTTTCCTCACGGACAGAAAGAAACACGGCCCCATCTTCCTTTTTCTGTTGTCCGTGTTCCTTTCCGTCTGTGGGGGGATGGTTGGCCTCTCGTCGGTTCGAGGCGAAGCTTCGTTAGTCTTTTGGTACTAGTGGGGTTAAGTTGCATACTTTATGACAAGAATCTTTAGTTAATTATGTCTAATAACCATTGCAATTACCATAATATTCGAATATAATAATCGTAGGATCAACAATCATGTTCAGGCCTGGTGGAGGAGAGCACCCCAGGCCGCCATCGTGGGTACTGACCGACGTTGGGGAGCGCCGGTCGTGACCCCCAAAGGAGGGTATCCATGCGCAAAGTACTTCTGGTTCTGGTGCTGGTGTTGCTCCTACAACTTGCCCTCGTGCCGGCAAGCTCAGCGGCACCCCCCTCAAGTGCGGGCTTCTGGCACAGAGTGAGCCATGGGGAAACCCTGTTCTCCATCGGCCGGATGTATCACGTCAATCCATACACCGTCTGCCACGCAAATGGGCTCCGCAATTGCAACCACATCTATTCCGGTCAGGCATTGTGGATCCCCAGGGCACACGGCCCACATCCGCCAAAACCGCCGCATCCGGGGAAATGCACGTGCGTCGACTATCATACCGTCAAGTACGGGCAAACGCTGTATAGCATCGGTCGTCACTATGGGGTGAGCCCGCACGCCATCGCCCGGTGCAACGGGATCTACAACATGGACAGGATCTACGCCGGTCAGTGCCTTTGCATCCCCGGCTGGTGAGGGCACCAGGGTTAAGTCTATCAACAAACAGGCCGGAGGCGATCGCCTCCGGCCTGTTTGCCGCTGGGTTGAATGGATCTCGGTAGTGTTGACATTTGAGTTAGCACCTGAGAGACATCATCAGACTCTTCGCTGGAGCCTCAGAGGGCAAGGACCAAATGTCAACACGGCCTAGTTAGCGGCAGCGCTGCCCGGCATGAGCAGCCGCCTCAACCATGAGACGACCGGCCCCTGGTGGCGTTTGACCATGATAACCGTCTTGCTGCACTCGCGCGCTATCTGTTCCGAGATCGAACCAAAGAGCCGCTGCTCGAAGAGCCGCTCCTCGGCGGCCCCCATGATGACCAGGTTGTACTCCTCGGCCTCGCGTAAGATGCCGGTGGCAACATCGGGTGCGGTGACCACCAGCACCTCCAACGGATAGTCGAAGCCAGCCGCCAGGCTGCGCAGCAATTCGTACCCACCTGCCATCGCGCCTGAGTTCGCACCCTCACGTGCGACGTACAACAGGGTGACCGTCGGGCGCCGTCCCGGATATTGACGGTCGTACTGGCGCGCCTGGGCGATCGCCAACTCGATTGCCAGTTGCGCGTGGAGGCCACCCGCCGTGGGGATGAGGATGCGCTGCGGGGCTTCGCGGCGCCGGAAGCGGACCACCGCAATGTCGCATGGCGGGTTCTTGGCCAACAGGTCAATAATGTTGCCAAAAGCCACGTTGTGGCTCTGGGTGTAGCCGGGCCAGCCCAGAAGGATGAGATTTGAATCTCGCTCCCGGGCCGTATCAATGATGGCCGAATCAACCTGACGCCCTACCCGGATCATGGTGTGCACCGGCACCTCAAAGGCGCGCGCCTCCTCGATGGCTGCGTCCATCAACGGTTTGCCCTGTGCCAGGAAGTGACGCGCTTCCGTCAGGGAAAGCTGCACCGGCAGACGCACCACGTGCAGGGCAAGCACTTCGCCGTCCTTCTCTTTGGCGATGGCAGACCCCAATATGGTCAACTGGTGCGCCTGTCTTTCGTTGGCCAACGGCAACAACACCGAGTATTCTTTCACGGCTAGAACTTCCTCGTGCACGATCAGTGTTTCTCGCGGGACTTCGGCCGCCTCGACGCGGGTGGTATAAGTATAGTAGATCACGAATCCTACCGCAATCCAACCCAGGCTGATGTACCACGCCATCGGCTGGAAGGTAAATTGGAAGATGGCCAGCCCCAGGTTACTGATCACGCCCAGTATGGGCAGCAGAGGGAAGAGCGGTGCCTTAAACCCCTTCAACTCTGGTTCGTTGCGCCTGATCCGGATCATAGAGAGATTCACCAGAACAAAGGACAGCAGAAAGAGCAAGCTCGCCGCGGAGCCAACCACCTCGATAGGTACTGTCACTGCCATGGCGACCAGGATGACGCCGGTCACCAGTACGGCTATGTGCGGTGTACGACGTAAGGGATGGATGATGGCCAGGCGTGGAGGTAACATTCGCTGGCGTCCCATGCTAAAGGCCACCCGCGACGAGGCCATCACGGTTGCGTTCAACGCCGACATAGTCGAGAGCAGACCGCCGAAGACGATGATGAGCACGCCGACGCTGGGCATGAAGTTCTCCGCCGCCCGAACGATGCCCGTTTCCTTATAGGTGCCTAATATCTCCCACACGGTGTTCACCGCTGGGTCGGTGACGTCCAGTACGCGGGCGCCGAGTTCCGCGGGAAGTTGCTCGGGCAGCTTATTGTAGACATCGAGGAATCGGGTGGGGTCTACTGCGCCAATGGAGACAAACAGGATGAGCAAGTAGATGATGACTGCCGTCCACAGCGAAGCAAAGGTAGCAATAGGGATGGTCTTGGTGGGGTTCTTTATCTCTTCACTGACGGTGGCGATCAGGTCGTATCCCTCAAAGGCGATGAATGTCAGCCCCATGGCCACGATGACGCCCCCTAATCCCTTGGGTAACAACGGGGTAAAATTTGCCTTCGCGAGTTCAGGGTTGCCCCTAATGGCGGCCAATCCAAAGGCGATGAAAAGACCCAACACAGCGATTTTGGCCAGAGTGATCACGTTCTCAGCCTTGCCCGTGACGTCCGCACCCACCACGTTGAGCGTAACGAAAAACGCACTGATGGCAAAAGTGAAAATGATTATGGCACCGCTGTGTCCTATTAATCCCACCAGGGAGTGATACACAGGGGGGAAGTAGCTCTCCAGTAATTCCACGAAGTAGCCGCCGAAGGCGACGGCATACAGGCTGCAAGCCACGGTGTACGCAAACCAGAGCATCCAACCCGAAACGAACCCGGTCACACCGGGAAAGGCGCGCTTGACGAAGGCAAAGCCCCCGCCTGCCTCAGGGATAGACGAGGCCAATTCGGCGTAGCTGAAGGCGGTAAAGGTGGTGACGATTCCGTTAAGAGCAAAGGCGATAATCGCCGCCGAGCCGGCTTCACCGGTGGCAATACCGGTCAACACAAATACACCGGCTCCAATCATCGCGCCTAGGCCTATCATCGTCGCGTTGAAGCCGGTGAGCGTGCGTGGTAAGGTGATTTCACTATGGTCGGATTGAATAGGGTCGGATTGAATAGTCATTGATGTTGGATCCTTGTGTCGTCGTTGGTGCCAGGATCAAAGCATGAGAACTGCGTTCCATACTCCTGGAACACTTACAATAAAAAAAGTCTGGCCAAAATTCGTGGGACGTAGTAGCGACTCACCTGCACTGAACCGCAGTGCGGTGCACGTGTCAGTCGCCAGGGACGGCTAAAGCCATCACTACCCACAGATTTTAGCCACGCTCCAATAAATTAAGCCCCCAGCTCATCCCCCGGTCGTTCCAGAGAGAGTCAAGCGGCCCACTGAGGTTGGATTATAGCATAAATTGAGGCCGACGAGAAGTGTGGAAGGGCGAACGCATTTGAAGAACGCCTGAAGTGCAACGCACCTTGCTGCGTCACAGGCATCCGATGGCCGCTGGAGAAGCTGCCTGGAAAACGCAAAAAAGGCGTGAATTCGCGGTGCGTTGCACTTAATCCCGGCCAAATGCGTTTTCCCTGAGAAGTGTGGTTGATGGACAGTCGTTCACTCGACGGAGATAGGGGCGAGGGTAAACGTCTCCATCCTTGGGGATCCAGGCTCATCGTGCAAGTGCAGTTTCACCAGATACTCGCCTGGGGCTGCATCGCCTGGCACGAAGAGGTCGAACTGGGCGCGTACCACTTCCCCCGGTTCCCAACGTGTTGCCGGGTAATCGACGCCCGCCGCCGGGAAAAGGCCCTCAGCAACCGGTGAGGCCTCAGCAACCGGCGAGGTCGGGCTTGCGGCCGGGATGAGCTGCAGCCCCAGCCGCCAGTCTTCCTGGGGGTGATTTTGAGCCTGCCAGTAAAGGACCAGGTGTAACGGATCACCGGGATGCAATGCTGTGCCGGAGTCATAACGATGGCCGAGCTTGTAGCGATCGTAGCCCAGCAGACGCAGCGGACCGAAATCGACATCGGCCTGGTGATGGAAGCGCAGCGCCTCTACGGGAGGAGGTGTCCCTGGCCTTTCAACAGTCAGAGTCCCCAGGTCCACGAAGTCGCCGCCATCGCTGCTAAGTAACCGCTGACCGGTGGCGGAACCGTACAGGCCGGCGATGATGCGATACTCTCCGGGCGGCGTCCCTGGTTCGATGAGCAGACCGTGCTGGTCGAGGACTGGCTGGCCTGGTTTCCAATCCAGCGTAGAGACCCCGGGTTCCGCATCTCGTTGGCCGGCCAGGTGGTTGGCCTCATCGAGCGCCTGCAAGAACACCACGTAGCTATCATCGAGAGGAGCTTCGGTCGTCCAGCGGAGCTGAACCTGGACGATATCACCCGGAACGAGTCTCCCCGGTGAGGGTGAGGACTGGGGCGGGTCCAAGGTGAGGGAGGAGTCGAGCAGCCGGTAGCCTGTGAGGGTCACGTGGTCGCCGAAACGATCGTCGGTCGGTGACAAATCCCCGGGGGGTAACGGCGCCGCGTAGCTAACCAATCGCACGTTCCCTGCCCAGGCAGCAGTCGCCTTAAATGCGTGCTCATCCAGCCAGCTCTCGATGACGCTCTCGGGGTCGCTCTCATCCGTCGCCCAGTAGAGGGCGAAGACGCGTGGTGACTGGGCCAGAATCGCCTCCAATTCAGCGACGGTCGCCGTCGGGTCCAACGGGCGCGTGCGTGGCAGCGGATAGACGGGTGTGTCACCCCGAAAATAATAGCCAAACACCTCTTGCTGGCCCCCGGCGTTGAGAATGATGGCATCCTCCGGCCCGGCAACTGCTTCCAGGTAGCGCGCCACGCCCCGATAGTCGTCGCGGGCGAGGGCCGGGTCGGTGTAGTAGGCCTTAAGC
>JAUVPY010000449.1 GCA_030598425.1 Anaerolineae bacterium | reverse complement strand
TCAGAGCCAGTCGTATGAGTGATCAGTATAACTGGGGAAAAGAGCAGGCCCTGCGCGAGGAAATCGTCCGCGTAGGGCGTTTGATGTACGAACGCGGACTGGTGGTGGGCGCGGATGGCAACATCTCAGCGCGTTTAGACGAGGTCCACGTGCTATGCACCCCCAGCGGTCTGTGCAAGGGGCTGATGGCGCCCGAACAACTCATCGTGATCGACATGGAGGGGCGCAAAGTGGGTCCCGGGACATCCGCCAACCGCGATCTTCAGCCTACCAGTGAGGTGCCGATGCACCTGGAGGTTTTCCGCCAGCGTCCAGACATCGGTGGTGTCGTCCACGCTCACCCGCCCATTACCGTGGCCCTTAGTATTGCGAGCGTCTCGCTAGCCGATTGCATGCTGCCCGAAGTCATCGTCAACCTGGGATTGGTTCCCACCACCGAATACGCCACGCCGGCCAGCGAGGAGAACGTGCGTGCCATCCGTGATTTGATCGTTAAACACGATGGCATTATCCTGCAACGGCATGGCACGCTAACCGTTGGTCGCACTCCGTGGGAAGCCTACATGCGGCTAGAATCTCTGGAGCAGGTCGCCCGCATCACCCTGATCCTGCAACAATTGGGGCGTGGCGAGCCCCTCCCCCCCGAACACGTTGAAAAGCTCCTGGAACAGCGCCAGAAGATGGGGCTGGCGCACCCTGGTGAGGAAGAGGACTTCTGCGAGATATGCGGCGTGTGCCACGTAGACGGGCAACACATCCAGCCTATGTCCCAGCCTGAATCCGAGGTTGACCTGGTACGCATGATCACCCAGGCCGTCTTGCGCGAATTGGGCCAGGCTGATTGACGAAACCGCAGCTCTGGTATCATCACCCTGAAAACCGGGAGTGATACGGCCAATCGAGACACGCCTTGAGACAGATAAAAAGGAGAGAAGTGCAATGCACATAGACTCAGAGAACGCCAGACAACTGGCGACAATGGCTCGTGAGGCGGGCGCCGACGTCTTAGAAGGCAACCTGAGCTACCCCTCCAGGACCGGGGGCTGGCAACTAGGTGATGTCGACCTGGGCGACTTCTTGGGTCGCTATCGTGACCAACGCCTCACGGTCATTCTGGTGCCGACTGGCAAGGTGGAAATAGAAACGGTCACATGCGATGTCTGTGGATACATTATGGCAGAAAGCGACGAGGAATGCCCGCGCTGCAAGTTCCTTGCGGAGTATACAACTGACGTCGAGAGACGGATCGGGGAACGCGAGCAGCTCTTTGAAGATGATGCCTACAGGCCATAAATCCGACAGATTCAGGCCTAGTCTCGACCAAGGAGGCAGTTGTGGTGAACAGGAAATGCGTCTTGGTGACCGGCGCGACCGGCAAGGTCGGGCAGGCATTTCTCCGGCGGTTGTTCGACGATCCAGGGTTTAGCGATTTTTCAGCACGCGCGTTGTTACACAGTCGCGACCTGGAGCCCCACGAGCGGCTGGAGGTCCTCCACGGCTCAATCCAAGATGCTGAGATCGTCGATCAAGCCGTGGACGGCGTGACCCACGTGCTGCACCTGGCCACCTGCAAGGAAACCCCCTCGCTTATCATAGACGTGACGGTTAAGGGTCTATTCTGGCTGCTGGACGCATGCCGCGCCAGCCCGGCGTTTGAGCAGTTCATTCTGATTGGCGGCGACGCGGCGCTGGGCCATTTCTTCTACCCGCATCCCATTCCCGTGACGGAAGAGCAGAAGCAAACCGCTTATCCCGGATGCTATGCCTTGTCCAAGGTACTTGAGGAAGTGATGCTGGAACAGTACTACTTCCAATATGATTTGAACGGCTGCTGCCTGCGCGCGCCCTGGATCATGGAGAAGGACGACTTCAAGTATTCTCTGTCGTTTGGCGAGGATGTTTTCGGCGGCCCGCGCTGGCGTGACTTGGTTGGGCCGGAAGCGGCCGACCAGCACCTCAAAACGCGGACGATCCCGGTGATGCTCGACCCGGATGGAAAGCCCGTGAAGCGCAATTTCGTCCACGTCGAGGACCTGGTCAGCGCCATCCTGCTGGCCATCGATGCGCCCCAGGCCCGCCAACAGACGTTCAATATCTGTATGGACGAACCGATTGATTACGGCGCGGTGGCTGACTATCTGGGGAAGACCCGCGGGCTGCCCAGTGTGAATATCAGCACCCAGTTTTATTCAACCTGGCTTGATAACAGTAAGGCGAAGTTTCTGCTGGGCTGGCAACCGGAGTATGACCTGGAGAAACTGATCGACGCGGCGTGGGAGTATCAACGCGCCGAGGATGATCCACGCATCGTGTGGTATCCGGGATAATGTAGTCTCCTACCATTTTCCTATTGAATTTCCGCCGCAATCGTAATATAATACATAATATACGTAATCTGTCTTGAGGGCATATCTTTGTAGTGACATTGCCTTCATAACTGAATAAACAAGTTCGGGTAGAGCTAAACGCTCCTGTACCCAGTCCCTTGAGGACACGTCGGAGCAAATGGTAAGGCCCGGTTTCCCATCTGAGGATGGGGGACTGGGCTTTTTTGTTTTGCGCAAGAGAAAGGCGAGGTGTTGGAATGAAATCGTTGCAAGTCCTGGTGTGCGGCGGGGATAGCCAGGCTCTTCAAAAGGTGGCGCAACGGCTATCTGACGAGGGCGTGAAAGCCCAAACAAGCACCCAGGTGACTGACCAACTTTGCCGAACCGACCAGGAGTGGGATCTCCTCTTGGTAGACCTCGACGCCATGACCAGTCTGCTGCGGGGCCTTCTGCCGGCCGTTCGCCGCAAATTCCCCCATCTTAGCATGCTGGGCATCGTGAATGGCTCGCCGTTGGACATCGGCTATCTGTCCTACGATCTGGAATTAGACGGCTATATGTTCGGCCCGCCACGGCCCGAAGATCTCATCGTCCGTCTTCCCCACCTGGCAGCCAACTATCTATGCGACACCAACACGTTCTATGCATTTAGCGATGTAACCGCCCACGCTTTTCAAGAATTGGCGGCTTGAGGCCAGGACTCAGAGTTCAGGACGAAATCGGCCCCCGCCTTACGGTGAGGGGCCTCCTCAGCCAAGCTTCGGACCCAACCATGGCAGTGACTGAAATACGTTCTTACGCCTTCTCGTTTCACGTCTTCACGCATCACGCTGATACCCCTCGGTAAGATTATGTCTATTTCCTCTAATTGGGACCTA
>JAUVPY010000020.1 GCA_030598425.1 Anaerolineae bacterium | reverse complement strand
TGGAAGATCATGGCGATCTTGTTGCCCCGCACCGATCGCATTTCGTCGTCGCCGATCTTCATCAGATCGCGACCCTCAAATAGTGCTTCTCCTCCCACGATCCTGCCGGGTGGTATGGGAATAAGCTGCATGAGTGACATCACACTCACGCTCTTGCCACACCCACTTTCTCCTACGATACCCAGCGTCTCCCCTTCGTTGAGTTCGTACGAGATGCCGTTGACCGCTTTGACAACGCCATCTTGGGTGAAGAATTGGGTCTTGAGCCCCTTCACTTCGAGTACAGGTGCCATGCAATCCTCCTTGATTTGTTAGAGATTGGAGACTGGAGATTGGTCATCGAATTCTCTAATCCCTAATCTCTAATCGAGTTGCGGGTTTAGCGCTTCGTTCAATCCATCGCCCAGGAAACTGAAGGCGAGCACAACGATGACTAAGATGGCGGCCGGGATAAACAGCAAGGGCCAGAGACTGGCGTGGCGCCAATAGGGATAATATTGAAAGAGCATCGCTCCCCAACTGGGGTTGGGCGGTTGCAGCCCAATACCCAGGAAGCTGAGGGTTGCCTCCGAAAGGATGATGGCTCCCATGCCTCCCGACACGGCCACGATGACCGGAGGCATCGAATTGGGAAGCAGGTGCCGCAACATGATCCGCCAGGTTGGCACCCCGATAGCCTGGGCAGCCAGGATGTATTCGCGTCTCTTGAGTGACAGCAATTGACCGCGTATCAGCCGCGCCAGACCGGGCCAGCCCACGAGGCTCAGTGCGATGATCACCACCAGGTAATCCAGGTAATCGGAGCGAGCCACGTCACCCAGCCCGACGCCTTTCAGCCAGGTCGTCAGCCCCGGCTTGATGGTAGCGGCAATGAAGAAAACAAACAACAAACCAGGAAAGGCGAAGAGCACGTCGCCCAGGCGCATAATCAGCGTGTCCACCCAGCCGCCCAGGTAACCGGATAAGACGCCGAAGAAGATACCCAGCGTCAGTCCAAAGGCAGTGACGGCGATGGACACGAAGGCCGCCGAGCGCGCAGCCCAAACAACCCGGCTGAACACGTCGCGCCCCAACTCATCGGTGCCCATCGGGTGTTCGAGGCTGGGCCCGGCAATCACGTTTTCCAGGTTAATTTCGTCGAATTCGTAAGGTGCAATCAACGGCGCAAAGATGGCCGTGAGATACATCAGGATGACGATTATTAAGCCTACCATCGCTGGTCGGTTGCGTCGCAGGCGTGCCCATACGCTGCCCCACAGCGATCGTCGTGGCCGTGTAGCCTCATCTGTCACTTCCTTGCGCAAGTCGGCCTGGGCCTGTGTGCTCATTCCCGCCTAAGCCTGCCGAATGCGCGGATCTACGAAGCCATATGCCAGATCAACGAACAAGTTACCCAGGGCGTAAGCGACTGCCACCAGCAGGGTGACGGCGATAATGACAGGGTAATCGCGCCCACCCAACGCCTCGAAGGCAAATTGTCCCATGCCGGGAATGCCAAAGATGGTCTCCGTGAGAAACGTCCCCTCCACCAGACTGCCCAACAGGAAGCCCAGAATGGTCAGCAGAGGGATAAAGGCATTACGTAGCGCGTGGGCCGTTACAACGCCCATCTCGCGCATACCCTTGGCGCGCGCGGTGCGGATGTAGTCCCGGCCCATCACTTCTAGCATCCCCGCCCGTGTCTGACGCGCAAAAATGGCCAAAGGTCCTATGGCAAGCAACAGCACCGGGAGTATTGCGCTCCGGCTGAAAATGCCGTCCCAACCGCCAGGTGGCAGCACCGGAATCGTCCGGGCAAACAAGAACAGCAAAATGGGGCCCGCCACGAAAACGGGAATCGCCCGTCCAAACACTACGCCGGAGACTACCACTCGGTCCGTCGCCTTTCCGCGTTTTAAGGCTGCGATCACCCCCAGGCTTACCCCAAGAAGAACGCCGATGAAGGACGCTACCGCATTGAGCTGGATAGTGACGAGCAAGCGAGGCAACAACAGGCGCGACACAGGTTGGTTGCGATATTTGATGGACTCGCCAAAGTCAAGACGGATGATGCGTCCCAGATACTTGACATACTGAACGAGGAAAGGTTGATCGAACCCATATTCGTGCGCCAATCGCGCGGCTATTTCGGGGTCGTAGTGTTGGCCCAGCAGGGCCGCGATTGGATCGGCTGGGCCGTAGTATCCCAGCGCAAACGTGATGAACGAAACAATGATTAACAGAACGGGCAGCCACAACAGGCGCCGGATGAGGTAGGCCAGCATCCGACGCTCCCTATGGCTCCACGGAGTAATACTGATACTTAGGTATCACCATCGGCGGCAGATAGGCATCCTTGACGTAGGGCTTGATGAGCCAGTCGTCAACCCCGAAAAAGAGAGGCACCCAGGCCGCTTCCTCAACCACGGTCTGCTCTACCTGGCGATACAGGGCTTCGCGCTTCTCCTCATCATATTCCACGGCCGCTTGGTCCAGCAACTCGTCCACCTCGGGGTTGCAGTAGCCGGTATGGTTTTGGGTGCTGTCGCAGCGGAATAGGATGTCGAGGAAATCGTGAGGGTCTGGGTAATCGGCAATCCAGCCCGCCTCGCCCCCCCACATCTGGTTGGGGTTTTCGGTACGATTCAGATCGCCCAGGAAGGTGGCCCAGTCGGTTTGCTGCACATCGACCTGCACCCCCAGGTTCTCTTCGTACGAAGCGACAATGGCCTCGATGATGCGCCCGGTGGCACCCCCGGCGCCCAGAACGTGGAAGGTGATGTCAGGGAATTCGCTTACGTCGCCGTACTTCGACTCGGCAATGAGTTCCAACGCCTTGTCTGGGTCGTATTCCAGCGGCTTCAAGTCCGGGTTTTCGTAATCGGGCATCGAGGGCGGGACGATGCCCCAGGCCACCGGCACGGTCTCTTTGTAAACCACGTCAATGATCCGTTGGCGATCCAGGGCATGGTTAAAGGCCTGGCGCACTTTCTCATCGTCGAAGGGAGGTTGGTTATTGTTCAGGCCGATGTAGAAGATACCCATACTGTCAATGCTATTCAATTCTTCGCTGAGCGGATTGGTGGGATCGGTGACACGCTCGATGTCGTTTAAGCCGACCGGTGTCATATCCAACTCGCCCTGCTCGTACATCACCATCCGGGACCCGCCCGTCAAAACGAAATCGATACGCTCTAGTTGGGGCATTGGCTCGCGATAGTAATCCTCGTTGCGTTCCAGTGCGATAATCTCGCCGAAGCGGAATTCAGCCAGCTCAAACGGCCCGGTGCCGTTGGGATTGTCAGTCCAGGTGCGTCCGCCACGCTCGACATTCTCCTGGTCCAGCACGTAGGCGGTGGGGTACGTCAGCGTGGAGAGGAAGTAGACGCGCGGCTGGTCAATGGTGATCTCCAGCGTGTGATCGTCAATCACCTGCACCCCTTCCACTTCGTCGGCGTTGTCACGCAACCTGTCACGGCAACCGATGACATCTCCCAGATAAGTATCGGCCGTGATGGAGCGGGTGCGGAAATCACAAGCGCGTTCGATGGACCACTTAAAGTCCTGAGCGCGCACCGGTTTGCCATTATGAAAACGAGCGTCTTCGCGCAAGTGAAAGGTGTAGACAGTGCCGTCGTCACTTACCTCCCAACTCTCGGCCAGGTCGGGCACGATGTTCAGGTCTCGATCAAAGGTGACCAGGCCACTGAAAATCTCGACGACATATTCGGCTGAGGTCGCGTCGCCGCTCAGGTGAGGGTCAAGCGTAGGAGGATCGCCACCGGGCACGGTGAGAACCTGGCCATCAGCGGATGGGGCTGGTGGTGGTGCTTCCTCGGCTTCGTCTTCTGGTGACTCGGCGGCTTCGGGTGTTGCCGCTTGCGGGGCGGCGTCCGGCTCGCTGGAGCGGGCTCCGCCTTCAGGGGATGTCGCCTCCTCGGTGCCGGTCAATCGCCCCAAAAACGAAGTACCACCTACCACGCCCAGCACACAAATGGCGCCTAGACAAACCAACAACACGACAGCTATCAGGGGTATCCAACGACTATCTTTAGACAATTTCCTCTTCTCCTCGGATCTACTATCCTATCTTCTTACTATTTATATTCCGTTGCCTAATGCATTGTAAAAGTAAATCAGCAAAAAGTCAAGACAAATTCTTAAGGTTGGTGCCAAGGTGTTCGTCAAGAACCGATAACGCCTCTCGAAAGTTCAACCGACCCAATCCCCAGCGAAGATGGCTGTCGCCAAAATCAAACAGAGTGGAGGGTACTAGCATTACGCCCGAGCCGCGTACTACTTCTTCACAGAAAGCCGCCGCTGACCCTTTTCGCAGGCGGCCAAAGGCAATTGGGCCTGCCTTTGGCTCACGCCAAGCAAACGTGCCCCTCCGGCGGGTCATAAACTCGCGGACGTGTGCCAGATTGGTCTGGATGATGCCGAGGTTGCGCTGGATGATGGCCTCCGCCTGCTTCAGCGCCACGTGGGCCAGAAACTCGCTCGGTGCGCTGCTACAAATGGTGGTATAGTCCTTGAGCCGCAAGAGGGATTGCATCAACCGTCGGTCTTGCGTCGCCAGCCAACCGATGCGCAGCCCTGCCAACCCAAAGGTCTTAGACATACCCCACAGGCTGATCGCCCGGGGATAGCGGTCGCAGGCCGAGGGAAGGCGATCAGCCAAGTCGTACTCCAACCCTCGATACATTTCATCGCAGAGAAGCCAAAGGCTGCGACGGTGTGCCAATTCCAGGATTTCGTCAAAGTCGGAGGTGGTAGGCAGGTAGCCGGTTGGGTTGTGCGGCACATTGATGACCAGGAGGCGTGTATCTTCGGTCAAAAGGTCCGCCAGGTGATCCAGGTCCATCCGCCAACCATCGTCGGTTTCGAGCATCGGCCACGGAAAAACGTCGCAGCCTCGATAATGCGCCAATTCAAACAGCGATTGGTAACACGGAGTCTGCACCACCACCCGGTCGCCTGGGTTCAGCAAAGCCCACATGACCAGGAAGATGGCCTCCTCTGGCGCATTGGTGACCACCACGCCGTCCGGAGTGACACGTGAGTAGAAGTCAGCGATCGTCGTACGCAGCCCCGGGTCCCCCTGTGATTCGGTGTAGCCCAGCCGCAAGTCCCCCAGTTCCGACAGTGGCACGTTGGCCAGGTTCAACAATTCACCCACCGACACCGTTTCGCAATCAGAGGCAGATAACAAGTAAGGCGCGGTAAACTCCCAGCGAGCAAAATAGCGCTCAAGTTGAAACTCGCGGATGGTCACGGTTGGTCCTCCGATTCTGCCCCCAGCCGCCTGGCCAAAGCCTCGGGTACCCGTCCTGTCTTTGAGAGGAGATCCAGAACAGCCTGAGAATCGTACGGGGCTTCGTTCTCTTTCACTTGGGTCAAAGGCGATGGAGAGGTGGCCGGAGGTGGCTCGGCGGCTTCCATCCGCTCCAGGGCAGTCGCTACCACCACCTCCAGGGCGTCCAGGATGTCCGGCACACCGGCGATGGGCAATGCACCGGCCTGAATGAGCGCCTGGTTTCCAGCGACCGCCGATCCCATCGCCGGGTCCAAATCCCAGACGCAGACTATTTTCCCCAGCCGCAGTGATTCGTCCGCCGTC
The DNA here is from genome assembly GCA_030598425.1 of Anaerolineae bacterium. Classification (GTDB taxonomy): domain Bacteria; phylum Chloroflexota; class Anaerolineae; order 4572-78; family NAK82; genus JAUVPY01. The sequence goes on along the minus strand of JAUVPY010000020.1, from coordinate 7,344 downwards.
TCTCGGGCCACCCCCTCCGCGCCAGCGGCCACCACAAAAACCGCCTCGGCTAACCCGACAATGAGTTTATTCCGTGCTACCGCCTGCGCTTCGGAGAAACTGGCTTCGGGGTGAAAGGGGCTGATCAGCAATACCTGCCCTTGCTCGGCAAGGGCGTTCATCTCCCCCGTAGTGCCAGGTATGTCAGGGAATGCACCGATACCTGTTGGGAGCACGGCGATAGCCTGCCCTCCCTCGGTCGAGGTTGCCGCGTTGAAGGTGGCCTGGCCCACCCCTTTGCCTAGCCCGCTGAGGACGACCAGGCCCTCCTCAGCCAACAACGTCGCCAGTTCGTGAGCCAAGCTGACTCCCTCTGCATCGGTGTCTCGTGCCCCTATCACCGCGGCCGACGGGCGGCTCAGTATGTTGATATCGCCCTGGCAGAAGAGCAGTAGTGGCTGCATGGCCAGCGGCAACCCGCGGACCAGCGCACCTGGGTAGCGCGGGTCGGCCCGTGTGACGAGCTGCGTGCCATCGCTTTCCAGTTGAGTCAACCAAGTCACCTGCTCTGGGACACGGCTGGCGGCAGCCATCACCTGTTCCCCTTCCTTTTCTGAAATGCCAAGCCGGGCAGCCATCTCGGCTGGGGGCAACTCAAACAGAGCCGCCAGGGGCTGTCCCCCTTCTAAGCACCAGGCAGCGACGATGGCTTTGACGCGCGTCAGCTTGAGGCTGCCGGCATAGGCCAGGGCCAGCCAATATGCCCCTTCAGGGTGTGGGACCATCCTTCCCATTCCTGCATACGTCAACAAAGGCCAGAAACAAACAGCGTGCCGTTTCCTGGTTGGCTACTAATTCCTCCGGGTGCCACTGAACGCCAACGGCAAAAGGGTGGTGGTCCACTTCGATACCTTCAATGATGCCATCGGGGGAGTGAGCCCCAATGCGATAGGTTGATGGCACCTCTTTGAGGCCTTGATGGTGCAAGCTGTTGACAGGCGGATGATCGTCACTCAGCACCGCGCTCAGTTTTGAACCCGCATCAACCGTCACCCGGTGTGCCAGAAAATCGCGAGGATAGTCTTGTGAATAGAAATAGTCGTGTTTATCCGCATCGGGACATTGCGAGGCGATGTCTTGGATTAGCGAGCCGCCCGCAGCCACATTCATCACCTGCATGCCGCGGCAGATGCCAAACAGTGGCTTGTCTTCCTCCAGCGCCCAGCGGACCACTGTGAGCTCCAGCTCATCGCGTGCCGACTGCACATCGTCAAGTGGCGCGTGGGGCGCCTCCCCAAAAAACTGGGGGCCGATGTCGCCGCCGCCGGTCAGCAAGATACCGCTGGCCTGAGCGAAGAGGGCCCGCAGCACCTCGTCTCGCGCCTCCAGTGGGATAAGAAAGGGCACACCGCCGGCATTTATAACGGCTCGAATGTATGACGAGTTTTGGGCGTTTATGTGCCGACCTTTATACATCATCGAGCCATCGCTGCGACACGGTATCCCGATTAACGGCCGATCAGATTTGTCCATAAACGTTTTCTCATCCCAAATGTCTTTGACTATGCCGATCAGGCCGTTGGCTCCAATTCGCGGACCGAATCAGTATACACGCCGCGCAAATCTTCGTTTACTAGCACTGCGATACGTCGCATCACTTCGTCGGAGCGTTCCTGCAATTGCCGGACCTTTCGGCGCCCTTGCACAGGCTCCAGCCTGAAAAGCTGGCCAAAGCGCACTACAATACGCGGTCGACGCAACCGCTTCCACTCGGCGAGCATTTGGTTCTGACCCGAGATTCCTAGTGGGAGGATCGGCACGTCGGCCTTGGTAGCCAGATAGGCGATGCCAGGCTTGGCGCGCTGCATCGTCCCGCTACGGCTGCGCGTCCCCTCCGGGGCCAGACCCAAGATGCCATCCTCCTCGAAGACGGCCAGGCATTTGTTGAGAGCTTCTCGATCCACTTCCCCTCGAAGAACGAAGATGGCCCCAATCGACTTCAGAAACCAGCTAATGGGCCACGTTTCGGCCCATTTCTCGGCCACCAAGACCGTTACATAGCGATAGGGCAAAGCCGCCAGCACCAAAAGCGGGTCGAAGAAATGCAGATGGTTGCTGGCCAAAATAAGAGGTCCTGTCTCTGGGACGTTTGACTGACCCTCCGTTTCAACTCGGCATATTGTTTTGAATAAGGCTGAAGCGACCACGTAAACGAAACGATACCAGGCTCTCCGATATCGCATGGACTAATCTCTCCTTATTCCATTCGTAGACCCTGAGCTTGGACTGAGAAAGTGACAACCGGGCTCCCGGTGAGCGTCAGTTCTACCTCGAATGGTGTGGTGGCTGCAGAGCGAAGCACAGACACCGACAGGTCCGCTTGCCGAACCGCTACGACGCGATCCTGGTCATCGTAAGCAGTGACCAGCAGCCGCAAGCCTTCCACGTCGCTGGTCCCGGCATTTTGCAAATCGCCCTTCACTCTGTAGCGAGCAGCGTCCACTGCCCGTCCCTGCAAATCACTCGCGACCAGGTCTAAGTAATAGCGTGTGTTAGGGGACGTCGGCACACCGGCCAGTACCACTGCCTGGTACTGAGCAAATTCACGTGGCGGATTACTGAAAAGGATGGCGAACGATACCGCCTGGCCCGGAGGCACCACGTCAAGCTGAGGATACGCGCTTTCGCTGGCCAGCATCTGGCCGTCCCCATCAAAGAGCGATATCTGGACCATCACTTCCGAAACAGGGTCGGAACCTGGGTTGTGAATCTCGCCCGATGCCCACAGACCTCCGGTTGGCGTCCGCTGGAAGTTCAATTTCCTAATCGTCATCGGTGGCGGGGTTGGTGTCGGGGTAGGAGGTTGCTCGGCATCCGTCTCTGGGTGTGGGATAATAAGCGCCTGGCCGATTTGAAGGCGACGTGGGTCGATAATGCCATTGGCTTCCTGGATCGCCTCGGCCGGTATGCCAAATTCGGCCGCAATTGCCAACAGGGTATCGCCCGACTGTATCTGATAGACGATTGGCGTGGGTGTCAACGTAAGTGTGGGCGTAGGCGCCGGGGTGGCCGGCGCTGGTGTAAATGTGGGAGGCGGTGGCTTGGTCGCCAACAGTGTGGCAGTTGGCACGACCACCACGGGTGTCACCTCAGGCGCTGGCGTGATCAATCGGCCACAACCTCCCAAAAAGAACAGTAGTGCAACCAGAATAACAAAATGTTCTCGCATATCGACGCATTATACCACAGGCCCAGACCAGGCCAAAAGATATTCCTGCGCCGGGGGTTTGTCCCAAATTCTGGGTGCAACGCACTTCCTCCGCACGTTTCAAACAACAGAAGCTCATACCCCAAAGCGTGATTCTCAAGCTGATGGTCGGCTTCAAGTGCGTTGCACCTAACTCGCCCAAAATCTGAGACAGCCTACTTTACATATACTTCCTTGCCTTAGTAGAGGATTCATGATATACTTATGTCACCAATATAACCTCAGCAAGAGCCTGCTCCAGAATTCAGGCCCCCTCAACAGGCTGCGGCTTGTTGGACAAGATCGACACATTAAGAGCCTATCCGAAGAAGCTCGAGCCGGACGACGTCTCGAAAGGGTCTGTCCGAAATCCCAGGCCGCACCCTCTCGAAACCAGGACTTGATTTTATGCAAAGTTGTGGTACAATAGTTATGTATCGATGGGAGTTGGCGCGCTCTCTCCCCATGGTGCCGCAGGAGGATTGACTAATGCAAGAACAAATTCAGAACTTTCTCGACTTCTTGGACAATGAGAAGGGGTATGCCGACAATACGATTGCCGCTTACCGAAACGATCTCACCCAGTTTTTGCGGTACCTTGAACAACAAGACCACCAATACCCTTCCTGGGCAGCGGTTGACAAAGACACGATCATCAACTACGTCTTGAACCTAAAGGAGCGAGAATACACATCCTCCACGGTGGCACGCAAAGTAGCTGCCATCAAATCTTTCTTCCACTATCTGATGGCTGAGAAGGTTATAGCTGACGACCCGACGGCCACGCTGGATTCCCCCAAGGTCAAAAAGCGCCTACCCAAAGCCATCTCCCGTGAGGACATCGAACGCCTCTTAGCGGCTACTGCCGAAGGCAAGTCGGCCAAATCGCAACGCGACCACGCGTTATTGGAAATGCTTTACGCTTCCGGTATGCGCGTAACCGAACTGGTTTCTCTCGACGTAAGTGACGTGAACCTGGCCTCGGGTACGGTCCGCGTGCGGGGTAAGAAGGCATCCACCAAGGAGCGGATCATCCCCGTCGGTGACCGGGCTCTTGATGCGCTGCAAACCTATCTCAACAAGGGCCGTATGCAACTGGTGCGCGATCCAGAGGAGCGCGCTCTTTTCCTCAACCACCGTGGGCAACGGCTCACTCGCCAAGGGCTGTGGCTCATTATCAAGCATTACGTGGACGAAGTAGGTATCTCTGAGGACGTAACGCCTCACACGCTGCGGCACTCCTTTGCTGCTCACAAGCTGAGCCAAGGTAAATCTCTTCAGGATATCCAGAAGCTGTTGGGACACGCCAACATATCGACGACTCAGGTTTATCAACGCATCGGCCAGGAGACGGACACATAGTCACCCATCCAACGCTAAGGTCAGGTGCCTGGGGCGGCCGGTGGGGGTTCTGCTGAATACGATCTTTTGCAATGCAATTGGTATAACGCTCATATTGGGTGCGCGATGCGAATATGAGCGTTTTGTTATCCCGCACGGGGGAGAATCAAATGAGTGACGAGTTTTTCACCCGCAAAGAGTTCGACGAGGCGGCTGATGCCATTCGAAACCGAACCAGACACCATCCTCAAATCGGTCTGATTTTGGGTTCGGGTCTCAGCCCCCTGGCCGATGAGGTTGGGAAAGCTGACGCCATCCCCTTCTCCGAAATCCCACACTTCCCCGTCTCCACCATTGAGGGACATATGGGGAGCCTGGTTATCGGTGAGTTAGCGGGGCAATCGGTGATGGTGATGCAGGGCCGCACCCACTACTACGAGGGCTATTCGATGCAGCGCATCACACTTCCAGTGCGGGTGATGCAAGTGTTGGGAGTGCACACTCTGTTCGTCACCAACGCGGCGGGGGGTATCAACCTTAGGTTCCAGCCCGGCGACCTGATGCTCATCACTGATCACATCAATATCATCGGCATGGCTGGCCTGAACCCACTGCGCGGCCCCAACCTGGACGAGTTCGGCCCGCGTTTCCCCGATATGTCCTGCGCCTATGATCGGGCTTTGCAGATGATCGCCCGTCGTGTGGCCTCCGATCTGGGTTTCACTTTGCAAGAGGGTGTGTATATGTGCCTGGCCGGTCCCAGCTTTGAGACACCCGCCGACATCCGGTTCTTACGCGCTGCCGGCGCCGATGCGGTCGGCATGTCCACCGTGCCCGAGGTAACTGTCGCCCGCCACGGCGGCACCCGGGTGATGGGCGTGTCGGGCATCAGCAACGTGGCCATCTCCGACCCCAGCGAGGATAGAGAAACTACCCACGAGGAAGTGCTGGAGGCCGGCAGGATCATCGTGCCCAGGTTGATTGGCTTGCTCAAGGGTGTTCTGCGCGACTTGCCGCCGGTTTAAGTTAACTTCAGATTTGCCACAGAAGCTCGCTGCCCTTATACTTGGGGAGATAGCATCGCGGCAACCCTCGATGATAGGGCGGTACATCCCCAATGACTATTCTCGTCAAGCTGATCGCCGACTATGCGATCTGGCTTTATTTGTTGCTCGGCCTTGTTGCGCTCCTCTTCTTACGCGCCTACTTGGTAGCCCGCCGGGAACGCGACAATTCCATCTTTGCCCTGGAGCGCGAGTCGGCCGCCGGACGGATGGCGCAGGCAAGCATAGGGTTCCTGGTGACTGTTATAGTCATCGGCGGTGTGTTTTACACGTCACAGACGCTGGTGGACGAAATCCCGTTGCCTGAGGTCGCCCCTACTCCAACAGCGCTTATTGTGTTACCCCCCTCACCCACCCCCCCGCCCTTGCTACCAACCCCGACACCTACGGGCACACCACGCCCGCGTCCCACCTTGCTGCCGCTTGAGACCATCACCCCGACCCTGGAGATAGCCGTGGGCGTACCAGCCAACTGCCTCAATCCCGGCGTCCGTATCTCAGAGCCTGGTACCGGCGCTACGGTCTCGGGCGTGATCCAAATCATTGGCTCGGCCAGCATCCCTGAATTCTCGTACTATAAATTCGAGTTTCAGGGCAATGGCTTTGGCGACTGGACTTTCATTCAGCGCTTCGACAACTCGATCAATGGTGGTATTTTAGGGGCGTGGGACACCCGGTCCGTTCCCTCGGGCGATTACGAGTTCCGCCTGATAGTTGTGGACAAGACCGGCAATTACCCAGAGCCGTGCACGGTGCTACTGTCGGTCCGAAACGAGTGACGCCGTGTTAGAAGAGCCAATCTTTGCCCTCGAAGCACTCATCATTGTTTCGCTTCTGGTCGCTTCCATCGTAGCCATCGTTGTGCGCCGCATCCGCCTACCCTACACCGTGGCTCTGGTGCTGGTGGGACTGTTCGTCGCCGTCCAAGGGGATCAACTGGTCATCCAGTTCATCCCCGGTATCTCCCTGGTCCTGTATAAGCCGATTCCTAGGCTCGTCCAGACCGCGCTTGACTTCGACCCCGAGTTCATCCTGGCCTTGTTCATCCCACCCCTCATCTTCGAGGCCGCCTTCCACCTGGAGTTCAACCACCTGCGGCGTAATCTGGTCCCTATACTGATCCTGGCGGTGCCGGGTGTGATACTCAGCACGCTGATTATCGGCGGCATCATCTCGGTCACCTTAGGATTGTCTCTGGCCGTAGCAGCCGTGTTTGGCGCCCTCATCTCTGCCACCGACCCGGTGGCGGTGGTGGCTCTCTTTCGAGACCTGGGCGTGCCGCGTCGGCTGTCCGTCGCCGTCGAGGGCGAGAGCCTGTTCAACGATGGCATTGCCATCGTCGTCTTCGATATCGCGTTAGCGGCCGCACTTGCGCTCACACTCGCAGAAGCTGGCGCAGATGTTAAACCCTTCACTCCGATAGATGGCCTTGTTGAGATTGTGTGGGTGTCCCTGGGTGGATTGGGCATCGGCGCGTTATTAGGTTGGCTCGTGTCAGGCGTAATCTTTCGTATAGACGACTACTTCGTCGAGATCACCTTGACGGCGGTACTGGCCTATGGGGCATATCTGGTCGCAGACGAAGTAGGCGTCAGCGGGGTGCTGGCCGTCGTGGCTGCCGGCATCGTAGCCGGTACAAGAGGGCGCCCGGGCATGTCTCCCACGACCAAGATTGTGCTGTTCAGTTTCTGGGAATACGTGGCTTTTCTGGCT